>JAZNFU010000104.1:0-3881 GCA_045576135.1 Eubacteriales bacterium | reverse complement strand
TCCTCAAGGAATTTCTTTTCGTCTATTCTCTGGAAAAGAACCTCGCTCTCGCCAAGCAATGCGCCCGACGTGAGTGCACCGAACGCGGCTACGGTTTCATACTCGGTCTTATCGGTGCCAAGCTGTGCGAAAATCTTCTCGCAGGTTGCGGGCAGATAGGGTGTCAGAAGCACAGCCGCCACTCTTATTACCTCAAGAAGATTGTATATAACGGTAGCAAGGCGCGGACGGTCAGCCTCGGATTTAGCGAGTATCCAGGGCGTCGTTTCGTCAATGTACTTATTAGCGCGGCGAAGCATAGTGAATATCTCGTCAAGCGAGTCGGCAACGTGATAAGCGCCCATAAGCTTTACCGATTCGGCTATTCTCTTTGCAACCTCCGCCTTAAGCTCCTTATCAAGCTCGGTTTCCGCATCGGGCGTGGGTACTACGCCGTCGAAGTACTTTTTCGTCATAGCGTGGGTACGGCTGACGAGGTTACCGAGGTTGTTCGCGAGGTCGTTATTGTATCTCGATATTACGTTTTCGTAGGTTATGGAGCCGTCAGAGCCGTAGGGCATCTCGGAAAGCGCATAGTAGCGCACGCCGTCAACGCCGAACACCTCGGCAAGCTCGTCGGCAAAGACTACGTTACCGCGCGACTTACTCATCTTATCCTCGCCGAAATTAAACCAGGGGTGTCCGAACACCTTTTTGGGAAGCGGAAGCTCAAGCGCCATAAGGAATATCGGCCAATAGATAGTGTGGAAGCGCAAAATATCCTTACCGATAATATGCACGTCGGCGGGCCAGTATTTTTTGAATTTCTCGCTCTGGTCCTCGTAGGACTTGTCGGGGTCGTAGCCGATAGCGGTTATATAGTTGGTGAGTGCGTCAAGCCAAACGTAGATAACGTGACGCTCGTCAAAGTCAACCGGTATTCCCCACTTGAACGAGGTCCTTGAAACGCACAGGTCCTGAAGTCCTGCCTTCAGGAAATTGTTAACCATCTCTTTTTTACGGCTCTCGGGCTCGATAAATTCGGGGTGGTCCTCGATGTATTTGATAAGACGGTCGGCGTATTTCGACATCTTGAAGAAATAGGCTTCCTCGCGCGCCTGCGCTACGGGCCTGCCGCAATCGGGGCACTTTCCTCCCACCGCCTGAGTTTCGGTGAAGAAGGATTCGCAGGGGGTGCAGTACCAGCCCTCGTAAAAGCCCTTATATATATCGCCGCTGTCGTAGAATTTCTTGAATATTTTCTTAACCGCCTCGACGTGATAGTCGTCGGTTGTTCTGATGAAATGGTCGTAATCAACGTTCATAAGGTCCCATATACGACGAATTTCAGCCGCGACACCGTCAACGTACTTTTGCGGTGTGATGCCCGCCTCGGTGGCGAGATTTTCTATTTTCTGTCCGTGCTCGTCAGTACCGGTGCAAAGAAAAACGTCACGGCCCATTCTGCGCTGAAAGCGCGCAAATGCGTCGGTCATTATAATCTCGTAGGTATTGCCGAAATGCGGCTTGCGGGATGCGTATGCTATTGCTGTTGTGATATAAAACTTTTCCATTTCAGTCCTCCAAATCGCGCCGAGCGAATGAAACCCGCGCTAAACTCTAATTAGTTTAGCATATTTTAGAGGATTTTACAATATATTTTTGGGATTTTTGCAAAGATTTCCGATAACATTTTGAAAAAACCGCCCGGCAGTACGAAAAAGCAGCATCTGCAAACGCAAATGCTGCTTTTATTATGAATCTGAAATTTGCTTTTTGAAATTTATTCTTCGGGGGTGTAGTTGAAGTTTATGTTGAACGAACGAGTATCATAATCCCACGTCTCAGCTTTTGTTATGGCATTCCACTGTTCTTCTGTGCCATGGTAGTTTATGTTTCTAATACTGTCGCAATCATAGAACGCCCATTCGCCTATCGAGGTTACACCAACTCCTATTTCTACGTTCTTAAGAGCAAAACACCAATAAAACATGTTTTCGCTTATCTCGGTTACACTATCCGGGATCACTATGCTTGTAAGGCTGGTGCAATATCTAAACGCACTATAGCCTATCGAGGTTACACTTTCCGGGATTACTATGCTTGTAAGGCTGGTGCAATTATAGAACGCACCATCGCCTATCGAGGTTACACTATTCGGGATTACTATGCTTGTAAGGCTGGTGCAACCTTCAAACGCAAACGAGCCTATCTCGGTTACACCGTCGGGAATAGTAAAGCTTGTATCGGTTTTTTCTATAGCATACTGTATTAAAGTTTTGCCGTCTTTGGTATAAAGATTTCCGTCTATCGATTTATAGTATTCATTATCTTCATCTACGGTTATACTTGTAAGGCTGAAACAATTAATAAACGCACGAGAGGATATTGAAGTTACTCCTTTTCCGATTACGATACTCGTAAGGTTTTCACAACTACTAAACTGAGATGTCCCTATACGAGTTATGCCGTCTCCAATTACAATATTTTCGAGCCCCTTGCAATCCCAAAAGGCATAAGACCGTATCGAAATTACGCTATCCGGAATTACTATACTTGTAAGGCTTTTGCAATTATAGAACGCATAATCGCCTATTGAAGTTACACCGTCGGGTATGGTAAAGCTTGTATCGGTTTTACCTATAGCATACTGTATAAGAGTTTTACCGTCTTTTGTGTAAAGATTTCCGTCTATTGATTTATAGTATTCATTATCTTCATCTACGGTTATGCTTGTAAGGCTGGAGCAATTATAGAACGGATACTCAACTATCGAGGTTACACTATCCGGGATTACTATGCTTGTAAGGCTGGAGCAAACATAGAACGCCCTTTCGCCTATACTTGTAACGCTGTCGGGTATTATTACGTTTACAACGCCACGCATATAATATATTTCATAACTGTTTCCGTTAATATTTTCGGGGAGCGTTACCGTCAACTCACCGCCGCAATATGCAATAAGGCGGTAAGTCGTTCCGTCATAATCAAAGAGGAAGCCGTCATCTGTAAGAATATACTCGTATCCGTCATCAGCATAAGTGGTAGTTTCATTATAGACAAGCGCTTTTGCATAATAGGCAATACAGCCATTACCATCGCTTCCGATTTCAAGCGAAAGATTACTACTACAATTGTAAACTACGTATAGATTGAAGCAACCATAGAACGCATTATTGCCTATCGAAGTTACACTACCCGGGATTACTACGCTTGTAAAGCTGGAGCAATAAGAGAACGCAGACGAGCCTATCTCGGTTACACCGTCAGGAATTGTAAAACTTGTATCGTTTTTTCCTATAGCATACTGTATAAGAGTTTTACCGTCTTTGGTATAAAGATTTCCGTCTATTGATTTATAGTACTCATTATCTTCATCTACGGTTATGCTTGTAAGGCTGGAGCAACCTCCGAACGCACAATCGCCTATCGTAGTTACACTATCCGGGATTACTATGCTTATAAGGCTGGAGCAATCATAGAACGCAGCATTGCCTATCGTAGTTACACCATCACCGATTTCTATGCTCATAAGGCTGGAGCAATAAGAGAACGCAAAATAGCCGATGCTTTCGACTCTATCCGGGATTACCACGCTCGTAAGGCTACCACAACCAGAGAATGCGTGTTCGCCTATCTCGATTACGTTATCTCTAATTACAACCCTCGTAAGACTATGACAAGAGCAAAACGCATACCGGTCAATCTTTTTTACGTTCTCTCCAATTACAACATCTTGAAGACTATAACAATCCATGAACGCAGCCGAGCCTATCACGGTGACACTATTCGAAATTACTACACTTGTAATATTTTCACAATATCTGAACGCATCATCGCCTATTGTAGTTACACCGTCGGGTATGGTAAAGCAAGTCGGAGGCCAAGCGGTCTTAGGAAGA
>JAZNFU010000103.1:0-1686 GCA_045576135.1 Eubacteriales bacterium | reverse complement strand
CCTCGTTTATCAGCTCGGCAGGGCTCTTAGCAATAAGGGCTATATACACATCGTCCTGCGCTCTCTGTAAGGGTAAATACTTTTCGGCAACGACAGCGAATTTAGCGTAAAGCTCCGCACGTTCCTTTTCATCGGCAATCGCCTTTGCCGTTCTGTACTCGTCTGTGCGAATATCGTGCCAACGCTGAAACTCGAAAGGCTTGTAATTCTTCGGTAACGACATATCCAAGCCGAGATAATTGCAAGCGTCAAGGTAGTCAAGGTATATTGCAAGACCGGCTTTGTGCTTCGCAACGTAGCGGTAGAAAAATTCAGCATCACCGTCGAACAGCTCCAAGATTTCCTTTTTTCTTCTATGCTTAGGCAGACTCTTTTTCGTTTCGGTGTATATCTGAAGCTCCGCAAGATCGCAGCCCTTCTTGTATGCCTGAAGCACAACCGCAACGTAGTAATATCTCGCTGCAAGCTCTTTACGGTTTTGCGCGAGCCACTTGCAGAATTTCTTGTCTTTACCCATCTTTTCAAGAATCTGCGTACTCTTAATAAAGTCCGAAAGTCCGAGCTTCATTAAATATTCAAGCTGCGGATACTGCTCATAAGTACGCAAATACTGTATAATCTCTGCGCCCTTGTAAAGCTCCCAAGCGGCATATTTGTACTGTGGAAATTTCGCAAGAAATTCCAAGTTTACGATAGGCGCATGGGGATTGAAGTATTTATCATCGTTCCAACCCCATTCACCGTCCTCGTACCACTTCGGCGCTTTCGTCAGACCTTCGCTGTACCAGCCTACGATATTGCCGGCTATGTAATTAAAAATCATATCTTTAACGTAGGCTCTATCCGAGTGAACACCGTGGACGGATACCTGTTTACAATACCAATTCTTATAACGGCATTTTACGGCAACGGTAACTTTTATCAGGTCGCCGTCATTCTTTGCAAGGTAAGAATAAAAGCGAGTAAGTCCGTCTTGTGCAGGGTGCAGCTCACGGTCTTTCTTCTTAATACGCTCTACGATATATTTCGGTATAGGTCTTAATTTCTCAATTTTCATTTTTCTTACCTCACTACAAATTTATTATCAAGAATTTCCGCAAGTAAGCAAAGAGCGTCTTTATCAAAAGCCTTTGCAAGCTCTATTTCAGCGGCAAGCTCGTCCGGCTCGTCGATCGGCTCTAAAACCTCACCCGTTTCGGTGTCAACCTTAAAGGGCAACGGCTTTCTTTGCGGATAAAAATTCATATTATCAGTATCAATAATTGCGACATTTGCAAAAACGCGGATTTTCTCGCGGTAAACTTCTTCTACGTGGAAAGGAAATCCGACCATTTTTACACGTTCCGGGAGTCCGAAATCTCTGCTTGTAAGCGTCATTTCAAGCTCGTGTGCAACCGTAACGGCAGCATCACCGAAAACCTCGAAAAAGTCACCGACTCGCATAGCAACGATGGTATTCGGAAATTCCTCTTGATGATGCAAATATCTTTGATATAAGGGCGATATAGCGGGCTTCTCGACGGGTTTTACGTCGGTGATAGGTTCTTCCTCGGCTTCGTCATCATCGTCCTCTGGGGGCGTTTCTGACGGCTCTGTATCGGTCAAATCGTCGGAGAAATCGAATAGCGAAAGCTGCGGCGATTCTTCCTTCGGCTTCGCCTTTGTAAGTCGGGGGCCAAGCGGTCT
>JAZNFU010000102.1:0-4490 GCA_045576135.1 Eubacteriales bacterium | reverse complement strand
CCTCGGCACTCCGGCGTGCGCTCTCGTCAAGCTTATCAGCCGTGGCGGCACGCTCTGCGCGCTCCTTGCGCGGTGCCTTTTTCGCGAGCTTTCTCGCCTTTTGTGCTTCTTCCTTGGCAAGCCTTGCGTTCTCCTCGCTCGCGCGTGCCTTTTCAAGAAGCTCCTTTTTCTCATTCTTCAGCTTCGCCTGCTTTTCGCGCTTGGAAAGAGCCTTATACTCCTCGTGAGCGCGCGCTTCGGGCGTAGGCTCTGCCTTAACCGACTTTTCCTCTGCGGCGGGCACAGCCTTTCTCGCTTTTTTCTTCGATTCCTTGTCAAGCAGATAATTCTCGTAGTCCTTGAGCGACTTTATCTGCTTCTCGGTTTCTGCCTTTTCCTTTGCAAGTGCGTCCTCGGTAGCACTGCGGTTAGCGTACTCAACCGACTGTGCACGGTATTTCTCGCGCTCGGACTTCGGACCGCGCTTCGCAAGCTTCTCGGCTTCCTTTGCCTTTGCGGCGTTCTTCTTCGCGGACTCGGAAAGCGCATCCGACTCTGCCCTGAGGGCATCCTTTTCCGCCTTCATAAGAGCCTTCATTTCGTCTTTGGAAAGGCCCTCGAGCTCACTCGCGCGCTTCGGCTCTATAACACCGCGGCGTTCAAGCGCTTTTCTCTGTTTTTCAGGTATGAGCGAGTATGCGGCTCCCGAGGTTACACCCGCGCCGCGAGCGTCGGTAATATCGTTTCCGTCAGCGTCGAGCTTGCGGTAGGTAATGCTGGGAAGCGGCTCGTAATCCTCGCCCTTTACTATGTAATCGGGAAGCTTCGGGTCAACGTGCGTAAGCGCATTTCCCGTAATGCTCTCGTATTCGTTTGCAAGACCGTTATACTGCTCTATATGAGAGCCGAGCTGCTTTTTGTAGCTGCGTACCTTTTTCTTATCGCCTGCACCCGCAACGAGCGCGAGGTCGGTACAAAGGCTGCTTACAAGGTCGCGCTGAGTACCGAGTCTTTCGACCGTAACGGCAATTTTGTCCTCGGTAGAGGTGGGATTGAGTGATGCGAGAACTCTGTCGCGCTCTCTGAGCTTTTCTTCCCTCTGCGCCTGCTTTTTAAGGAACGCCGGAATTTCGCTCTCGGTCATAACGAGCGTGTCGGCTCTGCCCGGCTTATCCTCGTCCGTGCTTTCGGAAACGATAGCTCCGGGTACGGTATCGCCCGACTCGGAAGCCGCCCTTTGACTCTTACCGTCAACGACGGTATCAACGGTGACGTCCGCATCGCGAGCCGCGCTATCCGAAGCCTTTACGCCCTCTCCGTCCTTATCAACGAGCTCACGGCGTGTCTTTACTACGGGCAGTGGACGGTAGTCCTCGCCGCGCATAATGCGGTCAGCCATATCCGACTGAGCGCGGGTAAGCTCGTGACCGGTGAGCGCCTTGTATTCGTCAACGAGTCTGTTATAACCCGCTACGGATTCCGCAAGGTCGTCCCTGTGCTTTTCGCAAACCGCAAGCGGCGCACCCGCAGACTTGCAGGCGAGAAGCTTATCAGCCTTCTTATCAACGATAGCACGCTTTACGCCTATGCGCTCGACGGTGTTCGCTACGCGCTCAGCATCGTTTTCAGGAGTTCTCTGTTCAAGCGCACGATAGTCCTTTTCAAGCGCGTCAATCTCCTTCTCTGCGCCCTCAAGGTAAGCCGACAAATCGGAAAGACCTACCTCTGCCGCCTTTTTCTTCTTCTCACGGTAACCCGCAAGCCTTGCCTGCAGCTTCTCGTCACCGTACAAATCGTCAACTACGTCGCCAAAGCCCTGGTTGCGCGCGAAGGTACGAAGCTCGTCTTCCTCGCGCTCCGCTTCTCCCGCCGCTTCCTTGGCTTCCTTTGCAGTCTCGGCGTCGGGAAGCATAGCCGCCTGATTTGCGCCACTCTGTGCGCCCCTTCTTGAGCCTGCAATTATTCTCTGCTTCTTCGCGCCCTCGCCCTCGGCAGCCTTCGCCGCCTGCTCGTCCTCAAGGTCGAGAAGGTATTTTTCATAATCGTCTACGGTGCGTATGCCCTTTTCGATACGCGCCTTTTCCTTTGAGAGTGCCTCTGCCTCGGCAGCGAGTCTTTTGCTCTCTGCCGCTTGCTCGCGGTAGGCATCTCTGTCGCCACGGTTTCCGCGTCTTGAAAGCTTCTCGGCTTCCTTTGCAAGCGTTGCGTGGTCCTTTGCCTCTTGTGCAAGGTCGCGAGCCTCCTCGCGCAAGGACTCCTTCTCCGCGTTCATCATTCTGCGAATCTCGCGCTTGGAAAGTCCCTCAAGCACCTTAGGTCTTCTGTTCGGGTCGCGTGCGGTCTTTTCGCCGACACCATCTGCCGCCTCGGCGGACTTCTCGTCGCCCTCTTTTTCAAGCGCAACGGTATCAACCCTTACGGGTGCGTTTTCTATATCCTCGTCGGCGACGTCCTCAACGGGTCTTCCGTCCTCTGCCGAAACTATCTCGCTTCTGGTCTTTACGACGGGCGGAGTGCGGTAAGGCTCTCCGCGAAGCACCTTGTCAGCCATATCCTCCTCGGCGCGAGTAAGCTCGTCACCGGTAAGGTCGCGGTAGTCGTCAACGTCGGCATTGTAGCGCGCAACCGCACGCGAGAGGTCGTCCTTGTGCTTTTCGCAAACCGAGGTGGGCGCACCTGCCGCACGGCAAGCCAAAAGCTTGTCGGTCATCTTATCTATTGCGCGGCGTCTTACGCCAAGACGCTCAACGGCGTTCTCAACGCGCTCCGCATCGTCCCTCGGCACCTCTGCCTCAAGTGCGTCGTACTCTCTTTCGAGCTCGGCGGCATCCCGCTCGGCAGAAGCTATGTAAGCGGGAAGCGTTCTCGGGGTAACGTCAATATTCTTAGGCTCGGTGTAGCGGTCGGCAAGCTTCTTTTCAAGCTCGGCGTCCTCCCGCGCCTTATCAATAGCACCGGGCACTACGACGTGTGCGGCGGGTGCGCTCTTTTTCTCACGCTCGTCAAGGGCGCGGGAAATCCTTTCCGCCTCGGCGGAAATCTTAGAGGGGGCCGCCTTTACCGGCTCCTTGGCGACGGGCGCGGATTCTGCCGCGGGCGCTGCCGCCTTGGGTTTCTCGGCTACGGGTACGGATACCGTCGGAGCGGTCTTAGCCGCCTCGGGTGCTGCCACCTGTGCGCCGAGGGCTGCGTTTTCAAGTCCCTTTGCAATAGCGTCGGTAACCTCTGCGGCACCCGATGCTATCTTGCGTATAGCACCGCCGGCAAGGTCAAGGTCCTTATTCTTCGCGTCAAACTCGTTTATGATGCGGTCGAGGTCGGCCTTGCGCTCAAGATAGCTCTTAGCCGCCTCGTCGCGACGGCGCGAAAGCTCCTCAACCTCACGGTTATAGCGCTCCTCTTCATCCTTGAGAAGCTTGAATTCCTCGCTGCGCTCGGCAGCCGCTCTCGCGGTTGCGTCCATACGGCGATACATATGCTTTTGTCTGAGCCTTTCCATCTCCTGTGCAAAGGCTCTGTTCTGGTCCTCTATTGCCTTGGTGATAGCGGCCTTCTCCTTCATAAGAGAATCGAAAGCCTCGGGGGGATAAGCTCTGCCGCTGACCTCAATAGTTCCTTCGTTCTGCTTTACAACCTCGTCGATACGGATAGTCATATCGATATCGTCCTCGTTCGGCTTCTGCTCGGGGGTAGGAGCTTGTGCACCAAACGGCGAGTTCGCGGGGTCGAAATCACTCATATTGAGGTCCATATCGACTCCGTCGAGGGTATTCTTCTTTTCTTCGGGCTCTCCGGGCTCGTCGTTCAAATTGAGGTCCATATCGACTCCGTCGAGCGTGTTCTTCTTTTTCTCGGGCTCGGCGTCAACCTTTATGACCATATCGTCAATATCCGCGTCCTCTGCCTCCTCCGCTTCGGGCAGCTCCTCGTCGTCGGGTGCCACCTCTGCTGCCGTATCCTCTGCCGAGGGTTCTTCTTCCGCGGGTTCCTCAGCCACTTCTTCAGCCGCCTCATCGACCTCTGCCGTGGGTTCTTCAGCTTCCGACTCCGCCGCTTCTTCAGCCGCGGGCTCTTCGGCGTCCTCTGCGGTCGGCTCATCGACAGCCTCCTCCGTTTCGGGCGCAGTATCGGATACGGGCTCGGACGACTCCGGCTCTCTTTCCTCGTTATTCTCGCTCTCGCCCTCAGCCTCGTCGGTAGCCTCGGGTGCTTCAGCCTCACTCATCTCGGCGGTGTCCTCCGCTGCGCGAGCAGGCTCACTCTCGGGCGCGGCTTCAATAGCGTCGGCAGGCGTACTCTCGGCGTTTTCCGCTTCTTCGGCAGTCTTTGCCTCTTCGGCAGCCTTGGCTTCCTCAGCCGCCCTTGCCTCTCTTTCCGCCTTGCGCCTTTGAGCCTCAAGCTTCTGCTTATGCTTTCTTGCGTAGGTGAGTCTGCGTACGTCCTCTACGCTCATAGCACCGTTCTTTTCCCCGACGTCCGAAGCCGCGCCGACGCTTACGAGCTCGTAAGTC
>JAZNFU010000101.1:0-3500 GCA_045576135.1 Eubacteriales bacterium | reverse complement strand
AGGTTGCTATCCACCAAAACGATTGCCGCCGCGTCACGGTCGAGAGAAACGATTAAGGCAGGGACCTCTTTGATCCCTGCCTTTTGGCTTGCCATAACCCGTCTGTGACCGGATATGATCTCGTATTCATCTTCGGTATTCTCCTTAGGGCGAACGATAATGGGTGATAGAACGCCGTGCTCGCGAATACTCTCGGAAAGGCGCTCCATTTCTTCGTTGTCCTGCACCTTGTAAGGGTGGTTTTCAAATGCGTGTAATTTCTCAATCAATATATTTTTCGTGTTTTTCATATCATTTTACCTCGTTCTTGTTTTTTCTTTCTTTTGGATAAGTCCATTGTTCTTTAGTTCAATCTCTCGCTCGGCATCAAGCAATTCCTTTATACGCGGAATGTGCTGTTCGATGCGCAGAGAAATCTTTAGTTGCTTGCGCAAGGGCATCATTTTCTTGGTCAGCTCCTTGCATTGTTCTTTTAGCGACGCTTCTTCCTCGGGCGTTTTCACGCGGCGAATCCGCAAGCGCAATTCATAGCGTTTCTGCTCCAACTCGGCAATTTGAGCCGCCTTATTCTGCTGAAATGACAAACGCTCCTGCGGCGACTCGATATAATGGTCGCGCAAGAGCCAATATTCTTCCATATATTTGTCGGCTTTCGATGCCTCGGTTCGTATCATCGGAGATACGGGGCGGCTATCCGCCTCCTGCACGTTGTTACCCGTGCAGATCTTAAATAACTCCACGATAAGAGCGAATACGAGCTGAAGCCCGTCCATCTGCTCCGCTTCTTGCATATAGCGTTCAAAATCAAGCAGCGGCTTTCGCTTCATTTTCGGCGGTCGGTATTTGATCTGCTCCATTCGATCGTGATTCCAACGAAAACGCTTAAAGAGATTTTCTTTCGTATATTTCTCATTCAAGCTACTAAGACGAACGGAGCGCGACCACCCCGATGAAATAACAGAGGGGTGCTCGTAATTGAAATCTCGCGTGAAGGTGTATCCAAGCGCTTTGAGAAATGCTACAAACTCAATATGGTTAATGCATTGTGATAATGCTTCTTCTACATCGCGTCGCAGCATTTCTCGATGGGTAACGTGACCTGCCTTCTGCGCCCAATACGCCTTCTTGTTGCTATAAAATTTGTGGCTCTCTATAACCGATTTGCTTCGCTCGGCACATATCTCGTCGGAGATCTTTCTAAGCTCCAAGCGGTCGCCAATACTGTTGCGGAATTTCTTCCCATCTGTAAAGGAAACGCTATTGATTACGAAATGGTTGTGAATATTATCGGTATTGAGATGCGTGGTGACGACCACTTGGTATTTTGCGCCCCACATCATTCGAGCGGTTTCCACGCCGATCTGATGCGCTTCTTCTGGTGTGACCTCTCCCTCGGCAAAGCTTTGGTATCCGTGATAGGCGATATTCTTTCCGCGCTCACCGAAACGGCGCTTGACGGCGATCATTTCGTGATAGGCATTGTGCTTGGAGCAGTTGATACCCGTAACAAATGCCGTGTGGTCGGTTTTAGAGTCATTCTCTACATAGCGAATCGCCGCATATAAGTCCTCGTCAAGATATTCCTTGGCGGTGGTTTTGTCGGGATTGTTCGCATAGTCGATAACCTCTTTCAACCGTCCTTTGACGGGCCAGAATCCTGTGGTTGCCATTTACGCATATTCTCCTTTCTCGGCGCAATCAATGTGTCGGATATATCCCTTAGTAATGCGAGCGCCGCCGCGTTGACCTCTGCGGAGAACGGTGGCTCGATGAGTACGTCCAATTTCTCGCAGAAAGCAAAAAGAGCGTCAGGCGGAACCGATCTCGGCTCAAATCCCAACGCTCTCTGACGGATATATTCTGTTGTGCTTAGCCCGCAATTTTCGGCTATGGAGTTGATACGCTCCTTTTCCTTTTTCGTTACGCGGGCAACGATTCTAATATCTTCTTTTTTCATAAAACCATCCTTTCATTCGGGGTATTAGGGGCATCCCCTAAAATCTCTGCCACAAAAGCCTTGTTGCGGGGCGACGTTTGGCACACAAACGTCCTGCTTGTTACGGTGTAAGACACTCGTATCTCTCTACTTTTCGCAGATATGAGTTGCCGTTCTTTGTTCTCTCGTATTCGTTTCATATCATAATTTCCTCCTAAAATTTTCATAATGCCAAAGTGATGCCGCTACTCGTTTTGAGCAATAAAAAAGCGGCATCACAATAATGCCACTCACAGAAACATCTCGAGAGAGTCCATAAGAGTATTCTCGTCCTCGGATATTTCCTCGGTAGGTTCTTCCGTCACCGCTTGTACGACGGAGATATCCTTTAAACACGCTCTGATGGTTTCCCGTATCACCTTTTCTAAATTACCATCCGTTTCAAAGTAAGCGTTTATCGCAGAGATAATTGCCTTGTTCTTTGAGTCGGTCACGGATTGCAGATGTTCCCAAGCCTTGCTATCTGCTTCATTATCTAAATTGAAGCGTAGGCTGAACCGTTTCGTCATACGCGACCACCGCCACGGAGCAACTGCATTTCGAGCATACGCTCATATCCCTTTGCGGTAGCGCAAATATCGTCGTTGACGGTCACGCGCCTCTCGTCGTAATCGGCAAAGTTGCGGATAAGGCAACCGCCACCGCCGACTACATAAAGCTTCATCAGCTTGGGATCATATTCGTGTTCACGCAAACGGCGAAAGATGCCTGCGGTGTACGTCTTGGCGGTCTTTACGACAGTTTCAAGATACGCGCCGTCAATATCCGCCGTGCCTTTCTTCAAGATTTCCGTAATGATAGCATCGTCAAGGCTTGCGTGGTGTACCTTCATCATTTCCTCGCGAATTAGAAGCGCGCATTGATGAGTGCCGTATTTCTCGGTAAACATTCTCTGCGCGTCGGGCTTCTTATTGACGATGCGGAGCAGGTTCATCGTGCCGTTCCCGATATCGCAGAGCATCGTAACACCCGTGAAGCTCGGAAGATTGTTGACGATGGCGGCAAACCCCTGCGGGTAAACCTCCGCACCTACGATATTGATGTGGTATTCCACCTCGCGGAAGGTAAATGCGACCTCACTGTTTTGAAGCAGATAGTTCTTGAAATCCGCTTTTTGCTCACTTACCCAAGTAAGAGGCAGACCTGCCGCAATATAGACGTCGGCTTTGGTGATGCGCTCTCGCCAAAGCTCCCGTGCAATCGCGGCAAGGGTGAGGACATAGTAATCCTCGTCATTGAATTTGTCGGCTTTGAATTCCTTGTGCCCGACACCGACGGAATAATACTTTCCATTCCATACGAGCAGGTCGGAGGCAAAGGTGGGTTCGGTATCGCTTTTCACAATGCCCGTGGGAAAGCAGCAGTTTGCCGTTTTCATATTGCCGTAGCCGTGGTCAATACCGATAAGATAGGTTTGATTCATTTTCTTCATACTTTCGTTTCTCCTTTTTACTGTTTGTGATTTTGTTTTTGGATTTCTTCGTGTAGTTCTTTGTCCGCAGGC
>JAZNFU010000100.1:0-5129 GCA_045576135.1 Eubacteriales bacterium | reverse complement strand
ACTTTTGGTTGTCATTATAATAATGGTGTTTTCGAAATTTACCACCTTGCCGTGGGCATCGGTGATGCGTCCGTCGTCGAGAATCTGCAAAAGGATGTTGAGTACGTCGGGATGAGCCTTTTCGATCTCGTCAAAGAGAACTACCGTGTAGGGCTTGCGGCGGATCTTTTCGGTAAGCTGGCCGGCGTCGTCATATCCGACGTATCCGGGAGGAGAGCCGATAAGCTTTGATATCGAATGTCCCTCGGCAAATTCGGACATATCAAATCGGACGAGCGCGTTGTACGAGCCGAACAGCACGTTTGCAAGCTCCTTGGCAAGCGCCGTTTTGCCGACACCGCTTTCGCCGAGAAACATAAACACACCCTTCGGGCGTCTCTCGTCGTTAATTCCCGAATTACTGCGGCAAACGGCAGAGCAAAGAGCCTCTATCGCCTCGTCCTGACCGATAATGCTCTCGGACAACCTCTTTGAAAGCGTATAGGGGTCTATTTTCATATCCTTTTCGCTTTGCGGCACGCCGGTTATCTCAAACATCATATCCTTTATATCCTGCCCGACGAGCACGGGCGGGCTTTTCTCATTTTTACTTTCCTCGCATAAAAGCTTAAGCTCCGAGGTGTAAAGAGTTTCAAGATCCCCAAGCCGCAGCGCCAACGGATAATCAAGATTGACAAGCGCGTCTTCTTTATCTCTTTTAATCTGCTCTATTTTTTGTTCAGTATTTTCAATTTTTTCGCTTTTCACGTTATATTTTACGTTTAATTTCGCGCAAGCCTCGTCTATTATATCTATCGCCTTGTCGGGAAGATATCTGTCCTTCATAAAGCGCTCGGAGAGCACTACGGCACACCTTATAGCCTCGTCCGTGATTTTAACTCCGTGATGCCTTTCGTAATTTGCGCGCAAGCCGCGGAGTATCTCTATGCTTGCCTCAACGGTAGCCTCCTCAACCGCAAGCGGCTGAAAGCGCCTTTCAAGCGCGGTGTCCTTTTCGATATACTTTCTGTACTCGTAAAGGGTAGTAGCACCTATTAGCTGTATTTCACCTCTGGCGAGCTGTGGCTTGATTATATTCGCCGCATCGATAGCACCCTCGGCGGCACCCGCGCCGACTATGGTGTGAATTTCGTCAATAAACAGTATGACGCTGTCGGATTTTACGGCTTCGTCTATTATATTTTTTATTCTTTCCTCAAAATCGCCTCTGTATTTCGCACCCGCTATCATAAGCGGCAGGTCTACGGATATTATCTGCTTTCCCAACAGATTATGCGGCACGTTTCCCTTTGAAATTCTTATGGCAAGCCCCTCGACGATAGCCGTTTTACCGACTCCCGCCTCACCGATAAGGCAGGGGTTGTTTTTTGATTTTCTTGATAAAATTCTTATAATTCTATCGGTTTCCGCCTCTCTGCCTATTACGGGGTCGAGCCGCCCCTCGCTCGCCATTTTCGTCAGATTTTTTCCGTATTCGTCAAGCACGGTCGTGCCCTTCGCGCCGCTTTCGTTTTTAATCACGCCCGAATTGTGCTCCTCGGTGCGAAGCAGAGTTATCACCTCGTCCTTGATACAGCTGATATCGGCATCGAGCTTTTCTATGATTTTTCCCGCAACGCTTTCTCGCTCCTCAAGCAAGGCAAGAAGCAGATGCTCCGTACCGATTTTGATTCCGCCGTACTTTTCGCACAGCTTCTGCGAGCGCAAAAGCACCTTTTTATACCTCGGTGTCATATCCTTAGCCGACAGAGAGCTTTTCGCTCCGTAACCCGAATATTCTTTAATAATTCTTTCGGTATCGGAAAAAGCTATTCGGTTTTTGGCTAAAACGGCGTACGAGCAGGTTTCGTTATCCGAAAGCAAGGACAGAAGCAAATGCTCCGTACCGACGTAGGTATGTCCAAGCTCCTCTGCGAGCTTCGTCGTATATACGATACATTTTTCGGCTTTTTCAGTAAATCGGTTATTCATATTTTCTCCGTATGTTTTTTCTTAAGTATAGACGGCATTCTCGTGATTTAATTAAAAGCCGATACAAAACTATGCTTTTTTTCTGATATTCAGCTCGGTTATGACTCTTTGCATTAAAGCGTTGTCAAAGACCTCGTCAATTTCCATATTAAATAACGCTCTGTATCTTTTGACCTCGTTTGCAAAAAGCTCGGTATACAGCATATTTTTTTCATACCCCTCGGTATCAGGATAAAACTCCGAAAGCTCTCGTAAAAGCTCCTTCAGATACAAAACGTCACGGCAGTAATCACCGGGGCCTCTCGGCAATTTTATTTTTCGATATGCCGAGTCGACACTCACACCAACCTCGGCAAAAACAGCCGCCGTACCGTTATACAGATCGTCGTAGACGTTCGTTATAGCGCTCCAGAGAATAGCGGTTACGCGCCCGGGTGTACCGGGAATATTAAATCGCTCCTTGAATGCGTTTACCGCGCGCTCGGTTCCCGGACCGAATATTCCGTCAACCGTAACCTTAGGTATTTCGGGATAGGTGTCCGAAATATAATTCAAATACTCCTGAAGTGCCTTTACGTCATCCCCACTCATACCCGGCCGTAACACGCGTCCCGGGAAGGGAAGAATGATTCCGGGACTGAAATTGTAAGGAATACTTTGCAAAAAGGCGAAATACACGTTCTCGATATTGTCCCAGGTGAGTCTGTCAACCTCTCCGGTTTCGGGGAGTCCGTAGGCACGCTGAAAGGATATTACCGATTCGCGCGTGTCAGCGCCGAAAGAGCCGTCTATTGCGGGCGAGGAAACCTCGGGTACGAAAAGTCCGACGTAATTCAGGTAATACTGTAAGGTTAAAACACCGGTCGACTCATCCCCCTCCTTCAGCGTTTCGCTGTATCTTGACTCAAGCTCGGCTATCTTCAAGCCCTCGGAATTCAATTCGAACAGCTTTTTCACCGAATTGTATATGAAGTTAATTCTGTACCAGGTAGCCTTTCCGACGATTCCGTCGACGCTCAAATCAAAGACCTCCTGGAATTTACGCACCGCCTCGGTCGTAGAGGTGTCGAAAAAGCCGTCCTGCAGGACTATTCTCGGTATGCCGGGGAAGTTTCTTGCAATCCTGTTGAGCTTTATTTGTATTTGCTCGACGTCGCGCCCCGTGTCACCCTCGCGAAGCGGAACCGGCGGTGCGCCGTCGGGGATATTTTCTACCGGCACGTTTCGTATTATTTCGATGTCATCTCCGTAATATCGGCGCAAAATCTGCTCGTAATCGAGTCCCTCGTTGGAAAGGGCGACGCTGCCCCACTGCGAAAGTCCATCACATTCTATCTCGACCCCGTCGCAAAACTGTGCGAAAAGCGGTTCAATATTTCCTTGGCGTCTTATATAGCTGTCAAATATCTCGTCTACTATTTGCGATACGTTTGAAAAAACATCCTTTCCGTAAGTATATTTCTGGTCGTATGCGGGTGAATCGGTTATATCAAAGTCGTACCCGGAGCTTCTGTAAAATTGGGTGTATACGCGATTGAGAGCAACGGATATTTGCGCCAGCACGTTAGCCTTTATCGCCTCGGTGGGCCAGGTAGGGTATATTTCGCTCGATGCTACGTTTTTTATGTAATCCAAAAAGCTTTCGGTAACGTTTGACGCGTTTTCGCTCGGAGCACCGAGGTGTACCGTTATGGTTTCCGGTATTGTCGGTATTGTTGGCATTTTGTAACCCCTTTCATAAGTTGGTTTCCGTTTCAAAATTAAGCGCTTGGCTTGGAGCCTTTGAGTTTTCCGCTATCGGTATCATATTGACCACCTGAAGCGAGTGCGTGTTGGCAAAAACCGAAGCTCCGACGATGCTGATGGGATAATATCCGTCTGCCACCGCCGTGATATCGTAGCTTGCGTAGGGAATTTCGGTAGGATTCGGCGAGAGCGAATATTTCACAGACGGCGTCGGAAGACTCACCGTTTCCGTAAGGCCGTCCGAATCCGTCAGAAGCGAATATTCCACGAATCTGTTTTCCTCGTCCGCACCGCGAATGTTAACTAACGCGTTTTGCAAGGGAAGTGCACCGTCTGCGACGATTGCCTTTGCGGTTAGCGTACCCGTTCCTATGTACTTCATTAAAGCCACTCCTTTACCGTTTGTTTATGTAGTTTTTACGAATTTTTAGTCGTTTTTGTGTATATAAAACAATCTTTTATCGTTATGTTTCTGCTTTTTTTGACACTCGCTTTCAAAAACGCTATTGACTTTATACGCGATGTGTTATATAATATGTATAGTATGCAAAATATTCCGTAAGTGATACGGAGTTTTGCTGTGCGCCCGTCTTCTTTGAATATGGGGCTTTTTTATGTGGAAAATAAAATATATGGGGTGTTAAAATGAAGGATTCTTTGTTCGGCGAATTGAGTGTCATCGGTATGCGCGGTTGTGAGAGCTTTGTCGGCGAGGTTGATGCCTATCTCAAGGAGTGGCGTCGTCACGACAGCGATGGCTCTTTTATTGTGGACAGCTCTTGTCCGAGATTCGGAAGCGGTGAGGGTAAGGGTACCGTTCACCAGTCGCTCAGAGGTAACGACGTCTATATTATCGCAGACGTGTTCAACCACGGCGTAACCTACAATATGTACGGTCATACCGTGCCTATGAGCCCGGACGATCATTTCCAGGATATTAAGCGCGTTATCGGCGCTATCGGCGGTAAGGCTCGTCGAATCAGCGTAATTATGCCGATGCTTTACGAGGGCAGACAGCATAAGCGCTCCGGCCGCGAGTCGCTCGACTGTGCACTTGCGCTTCAGGAGCTTGTAAATATGGGTATCACGAACATTATAACCTTCGATGCTCACGATCCCAGAGTACAGAACGCTATTCCCTTAAGCGGATTTGAAAACGTGCGTTCCACATATCAGATGATAAAAGCAATGCTTCATACATATCCCGATATGGATATAGATCCCGAAAATACTATGATCATCTCTCCGGACGAGGGCGGTATGGCTAAATGTATGTACTACTCCTCGGTTATGGGAATTGACCTCGGTATGTTCTATAAGCGCCGTGATTATTCGGTAATCGTTAACGGCAAAAACCCCATAGTTGCTCACGAGTATCTCGGTAGGGACGTTGCCGGAAAGGACGTTATTAT
>JAZNFU010000099.1:0-3182 GCA_045576135.1 Eubacteriales bacterium | reverse complement strand
GACAAGAGCATGCTCGACACTATCAACAAGGACCTTGACTCGCTTTTGCGCGACGAGACGGGCAATATCAAGATTGACAAAACCTGTACCTACGGCACGGGTGATATTGACGGCGCGATTACGCTTTCCCAAGAGATAACCTCGGCTATCAAGGGCGTAAAGGTTAAGGTTTTTACCGACACCAACTATATCGATTCGGGCAGAGTTGAGATAGTCTCGGTTAAGGAGGCGGGCGAAAGAAACGTCGCTATCCTCGACGTGCGCGCGGTAAGCGTGGATAACCATTTCCGCATTGAGATTGACGTTGCGTCCTACGGCGCAAACGATACCGTGGACGTTTTCTGTGACGTAACCGCAGCAGACGACGGTGAGTCCGACGAATTGAAGAATCTCTCGCTTAGAGCAAGCGTTCTTTGCGAATCGGACAAGGTTACTACCTTTGCCTTCGGCTATATCCCCGAGGATTTGGGTGAGGACGAGGAAATCGACGTTAACATCGTTGAGAACGTTAAAATCGCCGCGTTTGAGAATATTCACGTCTACGTTGACGGCGCAGATGCGCTTGACGAGGACAATAGCTTCTGGCTCTACGGCGGAAACAAGCCCACCATAAGAATACAGTACAGCAGTACCGATCCCAACAACTTCTTCGCTACCTCCGCGATAGTTTTACGCAGTCAGCTTGGCTATCGCTGGAATATAGAGTTCGTTCAGCTCAAGGCAGACGAGGAGCCCGCACTTGAGGGCTTTGATATCTACATCTTCGAGCACGCGCTTCCCGAGGGTAAGCTTCCCACTGACGGCGTAGTAATCCTTGCCAATCCCGACAAGGTACCCAAGGACGCAAGCTTCCGTCTTGGCGGCGAGGCAACGAATTCAAGCGAGATATCAATGATTATGGGTGATGCGCACCCCATAACCGAGGGTGTCAAGGCAGACGGGATAACCGTTACCAAGCTTCGTCCGATAACGAGCTACGACGGATTCACTCCCCTTCTCTGCGTTGATAATTATCCCGTTATGATAGCGAAAAACGCGCCCTCTGAGAAGATTGTGGTAATGTCGTTCAGCCTTAACTACTCAAACCTTCCCTTGCTGCTCGATTTCCCTCTTATGATGTATAATATGTTCGAGTATTATATTCCCTCGACCATCACAGAGCACGTCTTTGACGTTAACGAAGAGGTATCATTCGGCTCAAGAAGCGAGACTCTTGAACTTTCGGGAATCGGAGTTAACGATATCTTCGAATCCTTCCCGGCAGTCAAGCACTTCTCCACCCCCGGCGTATATACCGCTATACAAACTCCCATTTCAGGCAACGAGGTTACCGACAGCTTTTACGTAAAGGTGCCCGCAGTTGAGAGCAATATCAACTACACCGAGGACTCCCTTGCGAATCCTATATACTACGAGAAGGTTGAAAACACCTTTGTTGACCTGATAATATACTTCGCAATTGCGCTTGTTGCGCTGCTCTTCGTTGAATGGTGGCTTAACACTCGCGAGCAATATCAGATAGGAAAACGAAAATGACGAATTTCAGTATTAATTTTACGCACCCGTGGCTTTTGCTGCTAATAATACCTGCAATACTGTTAACGATTATTCCGTATTTTCGTATGAACAAGAAATACCGAGCAACGAGAAACCGCATCGTTTCAATAGTTTTGCACTCGGTAGTGATGTTCCTTACGGTTACGGTACTTGCAGGCGTAGCGATAGACTACGACAAGCCCAACAAGGAAAACGAGGTTTTGCTTGTTGTGGACGAGTCTATGAGCGGCGCGGCGGGTGAAAATGAAAAAAACCGATTTATCCAATCGGTTATAGAAAGCGGCAACTCTATGTTCCGTCTCGGAATCGTCAGCTTCGGTTTTGACCAGGTGTACTCCGTTGAGCTCACGGAAGATATGAGCTCGGTTTACGCTGACTATCTTAACGCTCCGAAGCCCGATACCACCGCGACCGACATTGACGCAGCACTCACCTATTCCGCATCCCTGTTTAAAAATCCCGAAACGGCCAGAATCGTTCTCATTACCGACGCGCTTGAAACCGACGGTACGGCGAGCAGCACCATAAAAAAGGTTGCCGCTATGGGAATAACGGTTGATACCGTTTTCTTCTACGAGGACAGAACGAATACGGAAACGCAATTCGTCTCGGTTCAGCTCCCCAACGAAAGACTCGAGGTCGGAAAGAAATTTGATGCCGAAATTACTCTTGAAAGCTCGTTTATGGGCGCGGCTTATATCACCGTAAAGGATAATGACGTTGAATGCGCCTCTCTTCCGGTTGACTTAAAGACGGGCACGCAAACGGTAAAATTGCCGATAGAGTTTACTCTGCCGGGTATGCACGAGCTTTCATTTGCCATTGAGTGCAACGGAGACGTCGAGACTGAGAACAACAAATACTCCTCCTACGTTTATCTTGAAGTATTCGACCGCATCCTCATTATCGAGGGCGCAAAGGACGAATCCGCCGCTATAAGCCGCGCGCTTCAGGATGAAATGAAGGTTACCGTGATTAACATTCACGACGTATCAAGCGTTCCCGAAACGGTTAACGAGCTTCGCGAATACGACGAGATTATTCTTTGCAACGTTGCGAACTCGGATTTACCCGACGGATTTGATAAAGCGCTCCAATCCTACGTTCGTGATTTCGGCGGCGGTCTTTTCACCGTATGCGGACACAAGGCGGGCGCAGACCCCAACACCGAGGACTCCGCGCACGCATACACCAGAGAGGATATGAAGGATACTATTTACCAGGATATGCTCCCCGTTGAGATTGCCGAATATACTCCCCCCGCGGCTATTATGATTCTTATAGATACCTCGGGAAGTATGTATACCGACATACATAACAACCCCCTGCCCGACAGCGATAACAAGCTGAAGTTTGCAAAAGAGGGCGCGAAGGCGTGCGTTGATATGCTTAACGAAAGAGACTATATCGGTATTATGGCGCTTGCCGAGGACTACACCGAGGTTCTCCCTCTCACCCCCAGCACGCAAAGATCAAAAATCTTCTCCGCTATTGAAAATATACCGACGGGCTCAAGTACCATATTCTCTTCGGCACTTGAACGCGCAGGCACAAGTCGGAGGCCAAGCGGTCTTAGGAAGACAAGGGTCTCTTACAACTCCTTGGCTCACAGAACGACATGGCTA
>JAZNFU010000098.1:0-3266 GCA_045576135.1 Eubacteriales bacterium | reverse complement strand
TTTGCCGAGCACCGTCCTGGGCAAATTTTCAACGAGGATTCTACCGCCCGACGCTACCGCAACCTCGGAAAGCTTGTAAAGGCTGTTTTTTGCCGTTTCCATTCTGATTTTTCGCTCGGTGTCGTGAATAGGCTCACCGCTTGAATGTATAACGTAGTTTTTTATCCCCGCATCACCTGCGCGGCGTATGTATTCTGCAAAAAGCTCTACCGATGCATCGGCGAGCGGCGGTGCCGAAATATCAACTTCCTCAAACGGTAAAAAGGGAATGTGATAGGACCAAACCTCGACTCCCGCCTCCTTGGCAAGCGAGCAGACACCCCCAACGTCAAGACCCGGGTGATCCTCGGTCGCCGGGGATAATTCCACGCAATCTATACCTGCCCTTGCACATTGCTCGAAAAAGCGGGAATTCATCATAGGCTTATTTATTGAAAGACCGATTTTGTTCATTTTTCAAACACCTCCGTGAAAACAAACGTATATACTTTTCTACTAAGAATTTTATCACGTTTATTCGAATTTTGCAATAAAAAAATGAAAATTGCTTGCTATTTTCCAAAGAAAGTTATATAATATACATACTGTCGTAGCGGAGGTAGTAAAATGCGTGCGGTAAAAGAAAGGGCTAATGCCAAAATTAATCTTTTTCTCGACGTCCGTGCAAAGCGTCCTGACGGATATCACGATATAAATACGGTAATGCATTCGGTATCTCTTTACGACGAGGTGACCGTGTGTGTAGCGCCTTCTGCGAACACCTCGGTTTCTTTGCGAGTCGTGGGTAACGACAGACTCGTTACGGATAACAAAAACCTCGCGGTGATAGCGGCAAAGCTGTATCTTGAGCGCACGGCAAAGACCGCTGCGGTTTCGATAAAGCTCGTTAAAAACATACCCATATCGGCAGGACTTGCGGGGGGCTCGACCGATGCCGCCGCGACGCTTCGTGCTATGAATAAGCTTTTTGACGGTTATCTTTCGGATAGGGCACTTCGTGCGATGGCTCTTGATATCGGCTCGGACGTGCCGTATTGTCTTTTCGGCAGGACTGCCGTTTGCGAGGGCAGGGGAGAAATCATAACGCCCACCTACCATCCGACTCTTTACACCGTCATAGCCGCCCCAAACGAGTACGTTTCGACACCTGCGGCTTATTCGGAACTTGATAGAATTTATTCGGATTTTGACCGAAGCGTTGGAAGACGCGGTGAGCAGCTGTATGATAAAATGCTTTCGGCACTCGCTGAAAAAAGAATAGATTTTTCCGCAGTATACAATATTTTCGAGGACGCGGTTTTTCCGCTTTGTCCGAGAAGTGCGGAAATTAAAGCTGAAATGTATAGGCTTGGCGCTGTATCTGCGGCAATGAGCGGCAGCGGTCCGAGCGTGTACGGAATATTCGAGAGCGAAAATGCGGCCCGTATAGCTGCTGACAGGTTGAAAAATGAAGGTGTCAGCGCCTATTACGCCGCATCGGTATAATATGGAGCGAAATATATGATATACGATTTGATTTCCGAGCTTTACGATAAGATTAACGGTGATATTGATTACTCCGGGTGGGCCGACTTCGTCGAAAGCGCGCTCGCGGAAAACGCAAAGACCGTGTTTGAGCTTGGTCTTGATCTTGGCTCGGGTACGGGGAAAATGGCGATAGAGCTTGCAAGGCGCGGATACGATATGACCGGCGTGGATTATTCTGCGGATATGCTCGCCCGCGCGGCTGAAAACGAAAAGCGTGCCGATATAAAGGGCGAAATTTTGTGGCTTTGTCAGGATATTACCGAGTTTGAGCTTTACGGCACGGTTGATTTTTGCGTGTGCTGCCTTGATACGATGAATCACTTGACCGCGCCCGCTGATTTTCGCCGCTGTCTTAGCTTGGTGCATAACTATTTGATACCGGACGGTATTTTTATCTTCGATATAAACTGTAAGGGAAAATTCGAGGGGGCTTACGCCGACAACGCCTATGTTTTCGAGTCGGGTGAGGATATGCTTGTGTGGCAGAACGATTACAGAAAAAGCACGGGGCTTTGCGATTTTTATATAACGCTGTTTAAAAAAATCGGTAATAGCTACGAGCGATATGATGAAATTCAGACCGAGCGTATGTATACGCTTCGCTCGGTAAAAAATATGCTTCGCGCGTCGGGCTTTGAAACGCTCGGCGTATACAGTGACTTTAACGGCACGCCCGCCGACGACTCTTGCGAGCGCGCGTATATAATAGCTAAATGCTTGAAATAACGGGAGAAAACGAATGAAATCTGAAATGCTAAGAGCAATGACGCAGGACGGCTCAGCAAGAATTTACGTCATCAATTCCAAAAACATAATTAACGAAATGATAAAAGGGCACAAGACCACCCCGACCGCAACTGCGGCACTCGGCAGAGTCGTAAGTGCGGCTTCAATGATAGGAACGATGCTTCCCGAAAACGGAGATACGGTTACGATAGCCTTTTCGGGTGACGGCGAGGCGGGTAAGCTTATCGCTGTGGCGGATTATTTCGGAAACGTAAAGGGATATATCGAAAATCCTCTTGCAAATCCGCCGAAAAAGCCTAACGGCAAGCTCGACGTCGGTGCGGCTGTCGGACGCGGAACGCTCTCGTTCGTCCGCTTTCTCGGCGAGGGTGAGCAGCAGTCCGGAACGATAGAGATAACGAGCGGTGAAATCGCGGAGGATATAGCCGTATACTTTGCGAAAAGCGAGCAGGTGCCGACGCTTCTTTCGCTTGGAGTCCTCGTCGATAAGGATTATACCTGTCTTGCGGCGGGCGGCGTGCTCGTCCAGCTTATGCCGTATCCGGACGATAATACCGTTACGCTCCTCGAAAGAAACGCCTCCGACCTCGTAAACGTATCGCGCTATTTTGACAGAGGACTTACCAATAAGGAAATTGCCGATATAGCTTTAAGAGATATACCGTACGACGTCTTTGATACTCTTGAGGTTGAGTACAAGTGCGACTGCTCGCGCCGTAGAATGAAAGAGAAAATACTCTCGCTCGGAAAAGCCGAGGTTGCAAAGCTTCTTGACGAGCAGGAGGCTGAGGGTAAGCCGCGCGAGCTTACCGCAATATGCAGATTCTGTAATACCGAATACACCTATACCGAGTCTGAGCTTCTCGGATAATCGCGCGAGCGGCACAGATACTATTTAAAAATTGAATAAACCGTCTACCGAATCAGCCTACGTGCATATACTGTTACATAGGCTGATTTTTATTTTGGAGGTTTTTATGAAAGAAAATATG
>JAZNFU010000097.1:0-2348 GCA_045576135.1 Eubacteriales bacterium | reverse complement strand
CGGATTTCCAGGCAAGTCCGACTGCGGTTACAAGTGCGGGTATAAAGTAGTCGAGAAGCGTGGGAACAATCAAAAGCCGCAGCCGCTTGACGTAGGAGAAGCAATAAACCGTACAAAGCTCGGAAAGCTCCTTGTCAATAGCCGAAAAGCCGTCGGTGAGGTTCTGCCAGATTATCGGCATAACCATAAGAAAGGCTACCACCACCGCAAGCGTGCCGCCGTCAAAAAGCACCCAAAGTATAACTATGAAGGATGCGACCGGGGTTGACTTGATAATGGATATTACGGGTGATACGACAGCCGACAGAAGCGAAAATCTGTTGGTTAAAAAAGCGAGTATCACACCCAAGCAAACACCGATTGTAAGTCCGAGAATCACTCGTAAAAGCGTGAGGGCGACCACGCGCGGAAAGCTTTTTGACACCAAAATTTCGCCGAGCGCCGAAAGGGTCGCCGCGGGGGTAGGGAGCAGGTACGGCTTATCGAGAAGCATCGCCGAAAGCTGCCACACACCCACCCAAAAGACGAGCCCCGCGCTATAGAGTGCAATTTTTTTGAGCTTATTTTTCGTAATAGAATTCATCGTCCGGTAAAGTAAGGCCGATTGCCTCGTAGAAGCCTACGAGCGCCTCCTTCATATCCTCTCCGTCAATATAGGCGATAGAGCCTATTAAGTTGCCGAGTGCCTTTTTTGCAAGCTGAAGCTTGGGTATGACTCCCGCATCCACTATAAGCTGTGCGCTCGTATCGAGATTATCTCTGTCGTTTACGTATTCGATAGATGCTTTATACTCTGTGAGAAAATCATTTACGGCATCTTCGTTGCTTTCAACGAATTCCTTCGTGCTGACAGCACAGCCCATCGCGAGCGGAGTGTCGAAATTGTCATCCCATACCTCGCCGAGATTAAGCTTCACCGAATACGCGGGCTTTGCGCTCGTTACCGCGGAAACGATAGGCTCGGGTGCTACCGCGATTCCTATACCGTCCTTGCTCGCAAGCGTCGTCTGTAGGTCGGAGGGGGTGTTTATGGTCGTGCCGTCAAACTCTGTCGAAACGGTTGCGTTTACGCCCGCCGCTTCAAGAAGAGCTGTGAGAATAATTTTCGGCGTACCCTTAAGACAGGTGTAGATGGTTTTGTTTTCAAGCTCGGCAAACGAGCTTACCGAATTTGCCTCGTCGGTGATAAGATAAACCGAGCCGAGAGTGTTTACGTTGAGCACGGTGAGATTGCCGTAGGTTTTATTATAGTTGTTAGCCGCCTCGTTCGTGGGAAGGCAAACGATATCAACCGCGCCTTTAGTCAGGTCGGCGAGTGCCGCAGCGGTATCGGCGTATTTGCTAAACTCGTATTTGTCATTGCCAAGCTCGGCGCCGCCGTTATCGCTGATAAGCTTCGCCATACCCATACCGGTAGGACCCGACATATAGCCGACTCTGAGCTTGGTGGATTGCGGTGTGCAGGAGCCGAGGGATAATACGACTCCAAAAACGAGCGTGATGGTGATAAGTGTTGCTAAGATTTTTTTCATTGCTTTGCTATCCTTTCAAGACCTTCTCGGTCAATTATAGTTATGTTTTTTCGGTTTCGCTCGATTACCTTTTCACCTTCAAGCGAGTCTAAGGCGCGATAGAGAGAGGCTCTGCCCGCGCTGATTTCCTCGGCGGTGTGCTTCAGATTCAAATCAAAAGAGCAGCCGAGCTGCTTGCTTTTTTCATAAAGAAAAACCGCAAGCTTATTCTCTACGTTGTCACGCGAAAAGGTGGATATTTTTTTGTTTAGAAACGAAATTCTGTCCGCCAAAAACGCGATTACGTTTTCCGAAATATCCGGACATTGTCGCATCATACCGTCAAGCTCGCTTTTTTTAATGAAGCAAACGGTCGACGGCTTTTTTGCGTAAACGTTGGTAGGGAAGCGTTCCGACGAATAAAGCGCAATAATTCCGAAGCTTGAATATACCGAAAGCTTATTCAGCGGAACACGGCTGTTTTGCGATACCACCTCGCACTCACCCTCACGGACGAAGCCGAGCATTTTTTCGTATGAATCCGCACGGTAGATAAGCTCGCCGCGCTCAAAGCGGCGCTCGAGAACCGTGTGCTTTATCAGCCGCTCGATTTTTTCTATCGGGATATTTTTAAACAAAAACGTGTTGGAAAAAAATTCTTCGATTTTCATAACTCACCATAAAAGTGTATCATTTGATACAATTTTAACACAAATTGTGAACTCTGTCAATAGTTTAACAAAAATTATTTTTACTGTTGGAAATTCTCGCTCCAAAAAACGAAAAATATTAAAAAAACCATTGCAAATGCGTAATTTGTGTGTTATACTTAATATT
>JAZNFU010000096.1:0-1945 GCA_045576135.1 Eubacteriales bacterium | reverse complement strand
GTGTTCATTTTTTAGGGAAAAAGCACTTATTTCTACAAATTTGCCAAAATCCGCAACATATTTTCTTGCGGCTTTGTTTCGTAAAATTGTATAATTAAGACACAGCTTTAAAAATGGGAGAATGCAAATGCTTATATATCAACTGGAAAGAGGCGTCACCGCCGATTATGCTACAGACGAGCTGCTAAAATACGTAAAAGCAATATGCGGTATTGAGGCTTCGGTGAAATACGAAATGGATACGGACGAGGGATTCGTGCTCGCGACCTTCAATAGACTTGGAATTTCCACCGCAGAGCTTGAAGATCCCGACATTGACGATGCTTATGAGATTGACGTGAAGGGGCTTTGCGGATATATATCGGGTAGCAACGTAAGAAGTATTTTATACGGCATCTACGCTTATCTTCACGCCGCCGGCTGCAGATTTCTTCGCCCCGGTGAGAACGGCGAGATAATCCCAAAAAGAAATCTTCGGGAGTTTAATTTAAAATACAGCAAAAAAGCCGATTGCCGTTACCGCTGCGATTGCATTGAGGGAAGCCTTAGCTACGAGATGATTGACGAGCGTCTGAAGTGGCTGCCCAAGGTGGGATACAACGGATATATGATTCAGGGCATCACTCCGACCTTTATGCTGACGAGATGGTATACCCATTTAGGAAACAAGTACAAAATCGGGAAGCCTCTGATTTGGGAAGAAGAATCCGGGCTTACAAGCATCGTCGAAAAGAATATCAAAAAATACGGTCTTTTATTCCACGACGTCGGACACGGCTATTTATTCCCCGCTTACGACATTTATCGCGACGAGGAGCTAAAGGTTATCGAGGAGCCGCTGAAGAGCCACATCGCTCTCGTTGACGGCGAGCGAAAAATCATAAGAAAGCTAAAATATACGAATCTATGCTATACGAATCCCGACGTACGCAGGCGGATTGCGGACTTTATGGTCAGCTACCTGAAGAAAAAGCCCGGGGTTGATTATCTTCACGTCTGGCTTGCGGACGACGTATCAAATGCGTGTCAATGTGAAAATTGTGCAAAATACACCGTTTCGGACCTCTACGTTCTATTGTTAAACGATATCGACCGAGCGCTTACCGAAAACGGTATTGATACCAAAATCGTCTTTATCCTTTATCACGATACGTTTAAGCCGCCCGTAAAAGAAAGATTTAACAATCCGAAAAGATTCGTTATGACAACCGCTATATTCAGGTCGTGCGAGGATAGGATCAAGGGTTACTCCATTGATGATCCGGGGACGGACAAAACCAAAGAATTATCCGGTGATTTCGCTCCTATTATGCGTTACCAAAATGCTTGGAGAGAAATATTTGACGGAGATATCTTCTTCTTCGATTACCATATGTATTCGGAGCATTTTGACGACGTCGGACACGACCTCATAACGAAAAGACTCGTCAGGGACGTCAAGAATCTTTCGAAGCATAACGCTAAGGGTCTTATGAACTGCGCTACGTCAAGGCTTTATATGCCTACGAGTATGCCTGCATACGCCTGCGGCTTGGCGCTTTTCGACCTAAAGCTTGATTTGGAAAAATTAAAGGACGACTATTTTCTTTCCGCTTTCGGTCCTGACGGCGCGAGAGTAAAGGATTACCTCAATACTCTTTCCACGTTGTTTTTACCCGATTTGCTCTCGGATATCGGAGTCGGCGCGGCAGAGCAAGAATTTACCGATCCCAACCTCAAGGTGACACTCAAATGGATGAACAATCCCGAAGCCAACGAGAGCTTCGGTAAAATACGGGGTGTAATGGAGGCATTCTTGCCTGTTTTGGAGGAAAATCTCAGCCTTAGTGATGCGTGTCAGCGAAAGTCCTGGGAGCTTTTAAAAATTCATTACAATCAGTGCCGAATGCTCGCAGAGGCGCTCGTTCTCGGCTCAGGCGGAGATATTAAAGCCGCGCAGGACAAG
>JAZNFU010000095.1:0-2396 GCA_045576135.1 Eubacteriales bacterium | reverse complement strand
TAAGGGTAATTTAATCGTGCCAAGTGCCGTTCATGGGAAAGGGCGGCCACAGCTTTAAGTGCAACGGGCAAAGTGCGGAGCATAACACTTGGCACTTATTTCGAATACACGGTATCCTTCTGTGAGCAAAGCCCGGATCGCATTTGCTACTCGCGAAGAATATTTCTTCACTTTTGCCGAACGGCATCAGCCTGTTTTTTCAGTGTACTCACGTACCTAACTTTGTAGTTCTTCTTAGAACATCAAAATCTCCAAACCGCTGGCAAGCCGCATTGCACGGCTCGGTGGGATTCGAACCCACGATAAAAGGGGCGTGTCAAAATACTTGACAAAAAATCCGCCTTAGTGCTGAGGCGTCACGCGCCTCGCTATCGCAAAAGCTCTTCTGGCATACACTTTGGAATATCCTCGTGCACCGCTGTGAAGGATTGACTCAAACACCCGCTTGAAGTAACCTTGCAAGCATATTTTACCATCAAATTTCCCCTTTTTCACGGAAAAAAAGCTGCGAACTCGTCATTTGAGTCCGCAGTTTTGCTGTTTTTTGAGTTTTTCTTTAATTAAATTCACAAAATTATCAGGGCCAAGCACCTTGACAAGAGGGCCGAACGAAAGTATTCTGATTACCATTTCCGGCTCATCGTCCTTATTGTAAGTGATATTCAGACGATATTTTCTTTTTCCAACGCACTCAGCCTGCTTTTCAAAATGCGCAAAATGAAGCATTACACGCTCAAGCGCATTGCGCTCGTCAATAATTTCGAGGGTTACCGTATCGGTTTTGGGAACACTCTCGGTAAAAGGAACGAATTTCTCACCCTCGTATGGCTTACATTTCGTAATTCTCGCAAGATTCATTACGTACACGTATCGTTTCCCGCTCGTGTACATTCTGAATTTATCGTCCTTCTCCGAATATTCAAGTCTTGTTGGGATGCACCTTCTGAATAACGTTTCGCCGCTTCTGTTAAGAACCTCTATCTTCAAGGGGGATTTTTTATTTATAGCTTCAAGTATAATCTTGAATCTTTCTATATAACCCTCGTCATCATAAGGATCACCGTCCGCATACTTATCGTATATGTAATAATCCTCTTCGGTGAATAACGGTTCTACGTCATCAAGTCCTTTAAATTTTACGTCAAATAGTTTAATACGTTTATCAAGCGATATTGATTTGAGCCATCTCTTTTCGAGGAGCGAAAGCGACATTGTCGGTTCGTGCTCCAAAGGTGTTGTCAGACTTTTGGTAACAAGCTGCCATTTTTCGCCCTTCAGTGAAGGAAGAATTGTCACCACGCTCTCTTCAAACGCGTATTTAGCTACGATTTTTTGCAGGTCCTTTTCCGTTTTATCCTCATTTACGAGAGCCGCAAGAATTTTAGCAACCGCATTGTAATATGCAGAATATATTTCATGGAAAATCACAGGTCACTCACCTCCCCGAAGTCCGTACATTGAATACATCGTACCAAGGTCAGTTTTGAACTGATTCTCTGCCGTTCTGTTTGAGAAATTAAGCTTTATAATACGGCATATAAACGTCCTGATCCAAGGAATCATTTCCATAGTGTCGTAAACGTCAGCATAGAATCTATAAGTATTATCGTCAATTTTCTCAACAGTACCAACACGCTTTTCGCGATTCAGACGCCTTATTATGTGTTCTTCTCCCGGCTCTATTTTAACAACAAATTCAACGTGCTCAATATGCTCTTCACCGTGTCGGTTTCTCTTGGTATTTACTCCCCACATTTTAGTTTGCATCTCATCGAGGCTTGCACGAAGCTCGTCAAATCTCGGTGTCGTCTCCTCGATTTTGACATTCGATAGATAATCGATTCGAAATGATTTAATACAGTTAAAATCCGGTTGGTATGCCAAGAGGTGCTGCCTGCCGTTTTGCACACTTATGAACACACGAAGAGGTATAATACGATTTCTTCTCGGCTCATCACGTTTTCTCGACATATTCGATACGGTAATAACGCTCTTCGTTCTCATTGCCTCAAAAAGCATCGCCAGAACGCCCGAATCAAGCGCTGAGGTTATGTAATGATGCTTGAAATCGAAAGGATGCTCCTCGTGCTCGGTTTTATCAAGCAGAAATGAACCGATAACACCGCAAGGAGCGATTTCAGAGTAAAAGTTCAGAGTATGCGTATCGGGTATTGATACGCTGTCCTCGGTGCGTCTGTACACAAGGCGCTTTCCTACTTTTCTACTGCTTACTATACCGAGCTCAGTATACTCTTTAAGCTTCTTCCTTAGGGTAGATTCATCAAACATCATCGGCTCATCAAAGAGGGACAAATACTTTTCGTCAATGATTTCCATAAGCTCGGACACCCCATACTCCACCTCCGGAGCATAGAGTATATCGAACAGAATAAAAT
>JAZNFU010000094.1:0-1916 GCA_045576135.1 Eubacteriales bacterium | reverse complement strand
TATGCGCCTTGATATGAATGCTCGCCGCAATCTGGAATTGCTTGAAACCATGCGCAACAAAGAGAAAAAAGGGTCTCTCCTTTGGGTGCTGGATAAAACCAAGACCTCGATGGGCGCGCGCCTTTTGCGCTCCTGGATTTTGCGCCCGCTTATAAACCCCGTGCGGATTGCAAAAAGGCAGGGAGCCGTCAAGGCGCTGCTTCGCGACGTTCGCAAAAGGGACGAGCTCGGTGAGGAGCTTTCGGGAATTCTCGACCTTGAGAGGCTCGTGGCAAAGGCGGTTTACGCCACGACGAATGCCAAGGAGCTTCAGTCTATTTGCAACAGTATTGAAAAACTGCCCAAAATTAAGTCCTTGATTTGCGATTTAGGCGACGATACGCTCACCGAGATGGCAAAGGAGCTTGACACGCTCGACGATATCGGCGAGCTGCTTTCCCGCGCTATTGCGGATAATCCTCCCATCACCGTGCGCGAGGGCGGAATGATACGTCCGGGGTACAACGAGAATGTCGACTACTACCGTTCTCTGCGCGACGGCGGCGCGCAGATTATGAAGACTATAGAGGAGCGCGAGCGCGAGCTTACCGGAATTCGAACGCTGAAAATTGATTATAACCGAGTCTTCGGATATTATATCGAGGTTTCCAAATCCTTCGTGGACGACGTTCCCTCAAGGTATACGAGAAAGCAGACTCTTACGAGCTGTGAGCGCTACGTCACCCCGGAGGTCAAGGAATTGGAGATGAGCATCTATACCGCCGAGGATAAGATAGTTGCTATTGAATACGAGCTGTTTTGTGAGCTTCGCGAGGTTATTGCGAAGAATGCCGAGCGTATAAGAGGCACCGCGGCGGCGCTTGCCGAGCTTGACGTTTATCGCTCGTTTGCCGAGGTTGCGGATAAAAATTCCTACGTTTGCCCCGAGGTTGACCTCTCAAGCGACCTAATAATAAAGGACGGACGGCACCCGATAGTTGAAAAATTCATAACCGACAGCTATTTCGTTCCAAACGATACGACCCTCGACACCGGCAAAAACCGTATGATGATAATCACCGGTCCGAATATGGCGGGTAAGTCTACCTATATGCGTCAGGTTGCGGTTATAACCGTGATGGCACAGATAGGCTCGTTCGTCCCCGCAAGAAGTGCGAAAATAGGCGTAGTTGACAAGCTCTTTACCCGCGTCGGCGCATCCGACGACCTCGCGGGCGGACAGTCAACCTTTATGCTTGAAATGAACGAGGTCGCGCACATACTCAAGAACGCTACCTCGCGCTCGCTTATCATTTACGACGAGGTGGGCAGGGGAACGAGCACCTACGACGGTATGTCGATAGCAAAGGCTGTCGTCGAGTACACGGCGTCGAAGAAAATCGGAGCGAAAACGCTCTTTGCCACCCACTATCACGAGCTTACCGAAATGGAAAACGAGATAGAGGGAGTGGTAAACTACAACGTCGCCGCCAAAAAGCGCGGAGATTCGGTCAGCTTCCTTCGAAAAATCGTCAGGGGCGGCACGGACGATTCCTACGGTATCGAGGTCGCGAAGCTTGCGGGCGTGCCGAACGAGGTTATAAAGCGCGCCAGAGAAATACTCACCGCTATCGAATCGGGCGGCAGGGTACAGAGCGCACCGAAAAACACCGCCGTGCGCGAGTTCGACCTTCTGAGCACCATCGAGTCGAGCCGCGAGAGCGAGGCGGCGGAGAAAATCAGAGCCACCGATATAAACACGCTCACGCCAATTGAGGCAATGAACGTGCTGTTTGAATTAAAGAAAATGCTCGATTAATTTAATTTTTTTGGGAGAAATTATGGCAAAAATCAACGTATTGGATTTTGAAATAGCTAACCTTATCGCCGCGGGCGAGGTCGTCGAGCGGCCCTCCTCGGTCTTAAAGGAGCTTATA
>JAZNFU010000093.1:0-1986 GCA_045576135.1 Eubacteriales bacterium | reverse complement strand
TTACAACTTTTATTTACTTTTTATCAATTAAGGCTTCATCATAGCGGCGAGTATGGAGTCGCTCTTTTCTTTTCCGCATACGAGCGAAACGAGCTCCGCGCCGAATTCAAGAGCCACACCCGCGCCGCGCGCGGTAGTGATATTGCCGTCGGTTACTACCGAGTCGGTTGAAAGGATAGCACCCGAAAGCTCGTTTTCAAAGCCGGGATAGCATACCGCCCGCTTGCCCGAAAGCAAGCCGCGCCTGCCGAGAATAAGCGGTGCCGCGCATATAGCGGCGAGTCTTCCGCCGTTTTCCGATACCGCGGCTATGACCTTGTCCGTGAAGTCGCTCGCGTCGAGGTTTAGCGTCCCCGGCATACCGCCGGGGAATATTGCAAGACTGATTTTGGAGGGGTCTGCCTCGTAGGGCGAAAGGTCTGCGACCGTGGCAATGCCGTGCGCGCCTACGACGATTTTAGAGCTAATACCAACCGTTTTCACGTCGAGTCCCGCTCGGCGCAAAATATCTATGGGGGCTGTGGCCTCGATTTCCTCAAAGCCGTCCGCTAAAAGTACAGCTATCATATTTTTTAATCCTTTTCAAAATTAATAATTTGCTAAGCGCTCAAGCCAATCGTCCTTGGTGATAAGCGTTTCTCTCGGCTTTTGTCCGTTAGGCTCGCTTACTATGCCGAGGTCCTCCATAATGTCGATAAACTTTGCAGCCTTTCCGTATCCGACGCCTATTCTTCGCTGAATGAGCGAGGTGGAAATCTTGCCGGAGCTTACCGCGAGGTCGACGGCATCAAGGAACTGTCTGTCGTGCATATAATTTGCCGCATCCGCAACTCCGTCACCGTCCGTATCGCCTCTGTCGTCCGAGCCGCCCTTGCCTTTAACGCATTTCTGCGCGGCTCTTGTGATATCCTCCATAACCTTGTCGTCGTAGGATGCCATATCCTTGTTTTCCTTAAGCGCATCCATTACCGCGTAAACCTCGGGGTCCGAAACGAACGCGCTCTGGACTCTAATCGGCATAGGAGTTCCAACCGGGTGATAAAGCATATCTCCCTTGTCGAGAAGCCGCTCCGCACCCGCGCGCTCAAGTATGGTCTTCGAGTCCTGATAAGCCGCAACCTTGCAGGACATTCTTGAGGGAATATTTGCCTTGATAACGCCCGTGATAACGTTGACCGAGGGGCGCTGAGTACCGATAATAAGGTGAATGCCCGCGGCTCTTGCCTTTTGCGCGATGCTCATTATAAGTCCCTCGACGGGGTCGCGCACCTGAAGCATAAGGTCGTTAAGCTCGTCTATAACTATAATCAGCTTCGGCATAGGCTCGCCAAGCTTGGGATTCGCCCGCACCTTTTCGTTATAGCCCTCGATGTTTCTTACGTTCTGCTCTTCAATAGCGTCGTAGCGGCGCTCCATTTCCTCGACCGCCCACATAAGCGCACCTGCCGCCTGCTTCGCATCCGAAACGACGGGAACGAGCAGATGAGGTATTCCGTTATACATCTTAAATTCGACTTTTTTGGGGTCGATAAGTATGAATTTTACCTCGTCGGGACGTGCTTTGTAAAGTATACTTATCAAAATCGAGTTAATACATACCGATTTACCCATACCGGTAGCTCCCGCTATGAGAACGTGCGGCATCTTTGCAATATCTCCGAATACCGGGCTTCCCGTAACGTCCTTGCCTATACAAGCGAGGGTTTTTGAGGGGGCGTTTTTAAATTCCTCGGTTTCGAGCAGGTCGCGAAGTCTTACCGTTTCGGGAGTCTTGTTGGGAAGCTCGAAGCCTATCGCCGACTTTCCGGGAATGGGAGCCTCTATTCTTATACCCTCTGCGGCAAGGCAGAGTGCAATATCGTCAAAGAGATTAACTACCTGGTTTACTCGCACGCCCTTTGCGGGAACGACCTCGTATCTTGTTATTCGGGGACCTCTGTCGTAGCCCTTTATGGACGCGAGGACGTTGAACGAGGCAAGGGTTTC
>JAZNFU010000092.1:0-2097 GCA_045576135.1 Eubacteriales bacterium | reverse complement strand
CTAAATCTGCCTATCTCGCGGCGAGCCGGCATATTTTCCAAGACCGAAAAAATCCAAATGCAAAACGAAGCGAAGGAAAATAACGAATAACAAGAACGAGGAGGGGAGAAAAGTGGATAGCACGCTTGATGGTGTTATCGTGGCGCTTTGTCGCGATTATGAAAGGCGGCGGCTTGCCATAGAGGAAGACAAGCTTGGGCGGCGAATTCTTATGGAATACCGCTACATAAATCAGCGTATGCGTGAGGGGGCGGTGTCCGTGGTGGGCGAGCGTTGGTGCGAGGTGTATATCAACGAGATAGGAAACAAGGTCGGTTACGCAAAAACGAAGCTCTGGCTCAATGAGCGCAGCTATAAATTGAATAAAATAAAAATTAAGCTTGCCATTGCCAAAAAGCTTTATTTGTCGGATTAGCGCGGGGCGTTAACCGTACACGCGTAGGCTGCTTTTTTCTTGCTCGGTTAATATTTTTTCGCCTCGACGGTATGCGACAGTATTTTTCCGCACCTTGTGATAAAATCAATAAAAACGAAGCCTTGGGCAGAGTGCGCCGCGAGGAGTGTTGGGAGGATGCAGATGGAAAAGGACGTTGTAATAAGCTTTGGGGACGAGTGGGTGAGGGCGCTTTTGCCGAGCGAAATAGACCACCGCGAAGCCGCGGCTTTGCGAGAAAGCATAGACCGTTCGCTGATGGAGCGCGCGCCGCGGCGGCTCGTGCTCGACTTTTCGCGCGTCGGGTTTATGGACAGCTCGGGCGTGGGACTCGTTATAGGAAGGACGGAGGCGGCGCGTAAAATCGGCGCTTCGGTGGAGCTCGTCGGAGCGTCACCCACGGTTTTACGGCTTATCCGCATTTGCGGCGTTGAAAAAATTAAAGACCTTTACATTTTGTAAACAAAAGCATACAGAGGAACAAAAAATGAGAAGAATAACAAATGAAATGAAATTACGTCTGCCTGCGATAAGCGTAAACGAGAGCGTGGCGCGCTCGGTTATAAGCGCCTTTTTCGCCGAGCTTAACCCGACGGTTGAGGAGCTTGCCGACGTGCGCTGTGCCGTTTCCGAGGCGGTCACCAACTGTATTGTCCACGCCTATCGTGATAGGGAGGGGGTCGGCTACGTATACATATCCGCGAGGCTTTACGAGCCCGCTGAAATCTCGGTTGAAATTTCGGATAACGGCTGTGGCATAGAGGACGTCGAGCGTGCGATGACGCCCTCTTATACCACTCTTGCCGGCGCGGAGAGGTGCGGTATGGGCTTCCTCGTTATGCAAAGCTTTACCGACTCGCTTACCGTCAAGAGCAAGGTGGGGCGGGGAACGACCGTTTTAATGAGGAAAATCTTGAAGCCATATCCTAAGGACGTGTATGAAAAATAATGCCACCGAAAAAACGCGCGTTTACGACAAAAACCCGGAGCTTTTGCGAGCCTATCGGGCGGGGGACTCGGATGCCGGCGAGGAGCTGGTGCGGCTTAACAGTCCGCTCGTTTACAAGATAGCCTCGAGATTTTCGGGCAGATGTCAGGATACGTCCGACCTTATCGAGTGCGGACATATTGGGCTCGTTAAGGCTATAAGAACCTTCGATTTTTCGCGCGAATGTGCGTTTTCGACCTACGCCGTGCCCTTGATTTTGGGCGAGATTCGCCGATTTTTGCGCGACGACGGAATGATAAAGGTTTCGCGCGAGGAAAAGCGGCTTTCTTCGCTTATATGCGCCGAGCGCGAGCGCCGTATCGCCGCGGGTGAGGACGCGGGAATAGCCTCTATCGCACGGGAGCTCGGCGTGAGTGCTGCCGACGCCGCCTCCGCTCTCTTTGCCGCGGTGCCGCTTCGCTCGCTTGACGAATGTGCGTACTCGGACGACGAGGGCACGACTCTTGCCGCACAGCTATCCGACGAGGATGAGGCGGAGCGCGGCTTCAACCGCTTAGCACTTCGAATGGCAATAGAAAAGCTGCCCAAAAATTTGCAGAAAATCGTAATTTTGCGCTATTTCAGAGATTATTCGCAGGCAAAAACCGCCGAAATTCTCGGAATAACTCAGGTTAAGGTATCGCGAGAGGAAAAGAAAATAATGGAGCTTTTGCGC
>JAZNFU010000091.1:0-6442 GCA_045576135.1 Eubacteriales bacterium | reverse complement strand
TCCTTATAAGCCAGAAAAAGCTTGGTTTCGCAAAATTCATACGCCGGATTTTTCTCCGCCGAGCCGGAAAAAGTATCAAACTCGTCGTTTTCCAAAAACGGAACGAAGAATTCATTATCCCGATACAGCTCGTTCGGAAATCTTACCCATTTCCAGAGCTGCTTTTTGTTCGTGACCTCTACTACCGTGACGCCACCGTTTGATGCGACGCTCGCATCCGCCCCAAGCCTTGCGGTATTCTTTACAGTTGCACTCATAACGCCAGTTCACACTCCATTAACAGAAAGTTTAGATTATGATAACACAGTATACCACAAAAACAATGTATTGTCAACGAATTTCGATTTTTGTCAATTGAACCTTTCTATTAAAAGAAGAAAGGAGCGCGGTTAAAAAGCCGCGCTCCTGCTGTTATTTGGTTTTAATTAGCCTTTTCGTAAAGTCCCCATTCGACGAGGAACCAGGATGTATTGCTGATAGCTATGTCGTTCCACTTTCCTGTGGGATTCTCTGACCAATAGTGCACGTAGTCCTCGTTTCCGGAATTGTTGGGCTCGCCTGCAGCCCAGTTGGTATAAACTACTGCTTCGCCGTTAGACCAAACCCAAGTTCCCTCTGAAGCCGCATCGCTGAAGCCAAAGAATACGCTACCGCTGTATACCTTCGCATAATTGTGAAGGAACTCGTCCTCCTCCTTTGAAGAAACGGTCGCAAGATATCCGCCGGTCTGTCTGCAATACTCCTCGTGGGTATTCCAGTTGCCTGACATACTGACTATTTTATAATAATGTCCGTTGAAATACACTGCGCCATCGAGCAGGTCGTCGAGTCTAAACGAGCCGTGTACGTACTCGGTCAGCACGTTTTCCTGCAAGCTCGCGTTCCATATTACGTACTCCCCGTCAATCTTATAGGTGTAATCCACCTCGACGGTGTAGGTGCAATAAGATTCAAGCTCTTCGAAGAGGTAATAGCCGTCCTCGACCTCGCCCGAAATCTCCTGTATCAAATCGCTATCGAGATAGAGTCTGAAGGAGCTTACGGTTACGTCCGCAAAAGCGTTGGGCATAAGAACTAAGCCGAGGGTGCTTTCGGTGATTTCTATAAAGTTGATTTTGAGCACCGGCTCGATTTTCGCATAAAGGCTTACGTCCTCGGCATCACTCCACGCACCCGTGGATATTCCAAACCTGTCGGTATACGCCGCGCCGCCCTCCGTGTACCAGCCCATAAATATCATGCCGTTACCAAGAATGGGTGTAGGCAGAGTATAGCTTCCGCCGTACGCCACCTGGACGTAGCTGCCGTCGAGCAATCCGGGAATATCGAAGTCAATTCCGTCGTAAGAAGCCGACAGATTTGCGTTATATAACACGGGCGTCCATTTTGCATAAACAGCAAAATCGGTAGGTGCGTTAGCGGGGATAACCGTTATAGGCTTTCCGCTGAACGAAGCGTTAGCGTACCAGCCCTCGAAGATATAACCGACTCTCTCGGGTGTGGGAAGCGCAACGCCGCCGCTTACGGTATACGTCGTAGGCGAGCCCGCGGGATTCGTACCGCCGTTAAGGTTATATCCGATTTTGTACGAGGTATTTGAATCGAGCACGACTACCTCGACGTCAATATCGTAAAGGTTCCAAAGCTCGCTGTAATCGCCCTTTGCATCGTAGCGCAAGCACATTATATCCTTGCACTTATTGCCCGCAACCTCAATAACGAACGTGTATTCGCCGACGTTTGCGTTGCCGCTGTAATTAAACTCGTACTGAGCAATCATTCCCTTGCTCTGCGCGTAGCTTGACGTGTTAAGCGAGCTTTCGTTTGAAATGCCGCCTATTGCCGAATTGGTTGCAGCGTAGAGGTAAACGCCCTCGGTACCGCTCACGTCCTCGGACATCGTGAAGGTTATCTTGAACTGCACCTTATATCTGCTGTCAAAGAAGGGTGCAAGCACCGAGATATCTATCTCGTCAAACTCCTCGGGGTGTGCAAGACCGAAGTGACCGCTATCGTCGATTACGCGATGCTCGTCGTTTGAATACTCGACCTTAAGGCGCTCCCATCTTGCGCTAAGAGCCATATCACCCTCGGGCAGAATTACGCCCTCAAGCTTATTGCCCTCGGCGTCGTACCAGCCAAGGAATATATGACCGGCGCGGGTTACCGCGGGAAGCCTTATCGACTGTCCCTTGGGAAGATAATAGGTTTCAACCTCGGTTCCGCCGTTGGAATTGAAGCTGATTACGTTTACCTCCTGCCACTTCGCGTAAAGGGTGAGTCCAGGCAGAGTTCCGAAGCTAACCTCGTACACCCGCGCGCCCGTAAAATCGGGGCTCGTGTACCAGCCGAGGAATCTGTTACCCGCCTTCGTGGGCACGGAAAGAACCTCGCCGCCCTCTACGGTATATTGCAAGGGAGTATTCTGCGAATGCTCGCCGCCGTTCAATTCGTAGGTAATCTCGTATCTTATAGGCGTATACATAGCCGTGATAACCGCGTCAGAAAGCACCTCGGTGTAGTCGCCGTCCCAGCCTCTGAAGGTATAGTAATCGACCTTGGGAGCCGTGGGAGGCGTAGCATTCTCAAACGCCACCACCGTCTGCTCTTTAAGAACGGTTCCGTTGAAATGCTTGAATACGATAGTATAAGTATTGATTTGAAGCTCAGCGTAAAGCGTAATATCGTTATGAGGCATAGTCTTGCCGTTTGGCTCGTAACGAATGGTATTAGACTTGTCAACCGTCCATCTTACGAAGCTGTAGCCCTCCTTATATACGGTGGGAAGGGTTGGGATTTTCGAAAGATAACGAACGCTTATAACGTCGATAATCTCCTCGCCGCAAACGAGCGTTATATCGTACTCCTTAGGCTGCCAGATAAGGAATACGTTGCAATCGCCCGAGGCCGCAGCCTCAAAGTCGTACGGCACCGTTCCCTCTCTGTCGGCGAAGAAGCCGACGAAGTCGTAATACTCGTGCGTGGGGTCGTCGGGTCTTACTATCGTATCGCCCTCGTATACCGTCTGTCCCTCAATGAATATCTCCGGCTCGCCGTCAATCCACGGCACAGAATAGTAGGTTACGAGGAAGGGACGCTTCGGTCCGTTTTCTACCGTTACGCTGAAGGTGAGCGTTCTTTCGGTATTGGTTACGACGGTAAAATCATAGGTATATCCGTCGTAGAATTTCTTGAATACCGATTCCGCTATTCTGAGCGTTACGCGCTCGCCCGACGCCTCCTCCGTGGTAACGCCGCTATTATCCGTAATAAACTCGTATTCGTCAGCCGAAAGCAGCATTATCTGTCCGGTTACGGGATCTATATAGGATACGCTGCTGAGCTTATCCGAATACAGATACATAACGGTGTCCTGAGTGCCGCCCAACTCGTAGTCGTAAACCGTATTCGCCGAGCTTACGAGGAAGGGCGCTCGGGTATCCTTCACGTTCACCTTGACCTCGACGTTACCGCCCGTCGTGCTTACGTAGAAGGTGTATTCGCCCGTGGGAAGTCTGTAAAGGTAAAGATAGCTCAGACTGTACTCGTTTCCGTTTCTGTCGTAATCCTCGTATTCTATGCCGTTGCCGGTAATAGTCTGCGAGGTCATAACGTCAAGACCCTTTATCTGCTTATCGTAAAGCTCTATCTTGAAATCAAGGTCGTACGCCTTCGTCACGTCGGGGTTGAGGCTGTATTCGTACTTGCCCTTATCGAAGGTATACTCACTCTTAGCCGTATGCGGCTTTCTCGAGTCGTATACGTCAACATTTAAGGTATATACGCGGCCGTTGCATACTATCATAATACTGCTCTCGCCGTAACCGACGTTTGCTATATCGGTAACGTATACGCCGCTGCTATTGAAGCTGTATATCTCGAACGAGCCGGAGCTTACTAAGCTGACCTCGCCCTCGTAAAGAGTATAAGGAATATAATATCTGGAATTTGCCGCAAGGTACTTCGACTTGTCAATTCTGATACCCGAGGACAGATAAAGTCCCGTGTCGTGAGTATTAAGCTTTACCTCAATAGTTCCGTCGGCATCGTCGGCAAAGCCGATATATACCGTGTTCGTTCCGCGCGGGAGCTTGTCGAGCAAGGAGTTGTAAAGAATTACCGAATTTGCGGTGTAGGAGAAGCCGTCGTAATAGTAGGCGTTTCCAACCTTGACGTACTTAACCTGCGAGTCGTACATCGTAACGCCGAAGTTGGCAAGGTTATCCTCGTACTTATCGTAGGTATACTCAAGCTCGCCAAAAGCCTCGGGCTTTCTCGAATCGTATACGGTGACGGTTATGCTTGCCGCCCTGCCCTTTGAGCCGATAAGACGCACGGTGTGCGTACGGTACTCGGTCAGCGTTACAAGATAAGCGGAAAGAAGCGTTATCTCACCGCCCTCGCCGAGCGTGTAATCCACGCCCTCGATAAGCGTGCGCTTTGAGTCGGCGAGTCTGCCGAAGCCGTTGTTGCTGCCGTAGCTCGCGATGAAGCTAAGGTCGGTCACACTGACGACGTCAATGCTGAAGGCTCCGGGGGTTACGGTGATTGCGGTCGCGGGATTAACCGACGCGCCCGGTGTCACGGGAATATACTCGGGAACGGCTACCGTAGGATTCTGCGTGCTTCCGCTCGAGCCGTCTGTGCGAGGCTCGTCTGTGCACTTGACGTATAGCGCGAAGGAATTTACACTCGTAACGAGCTGAAGCTCTAAGACGTCGCCGTAGCCGACGCCGAGCGCCGTAAGGTATTCCTCATCAAGCGAGAGGACGCGGAATCTTTCGTCGTCCGAATGGAGAATGAGCGAATAAGCCTCGGCGGGAAGCTCCGCGCCGCCGCAATAAAGACCTATCAGATATTCGCCGAACAGTCTTACCGTATAATCTACGCTCGACGGATTATCTATATCGTACGAAGCGCTGTTCGAAACGGCGTAGGGCATTCTCTCGTCCACGAGAGTAAGCTTGATATTTTGGCTTACGCTTCCTATCTTAACCGTGAGCGTATACACACCCTCGTCTATGAGGTCAACGAAATAGGCTGCGGGGACGGTGATATATCCGCCGCGCAAATCCGGCTGTCCGCTCTCGTCTACCATATTAAGTCTGTATCCGAGCGAGCTCTTGCCGTCGACGAGCACCGAGTCGACGCTCTTGCCAAAGGTGGAAACCCTTATTCTTATCGGCGAGGTTTCGGTGGATATAACCTGAACTATGTCCGCACCGTCGATTATCGGCGCTCTAGTGTCAACTATTCGGGTATAAACCGTGTTGGTGTAGGACTTAACGTCGTCGCCCGAATAGATTATCGACCTGACTCGCAGGCGCAGGCTACCGTAGGGCGCGTTTTTCTGAACGAAGCCGTTATCGATGTGAATAGCGCCGGTCACGTTGCTGAAGTACCAGTACTCGTCGGGCACCTGCACGCCACCGAGATATACGGTGTAGCTTGCCGCGTCGTTTTCGGCGAAGTAAATCTTAAGCGCCTCGTCTGTTGCAAGGTCGAAGCTCTCCGGGGCGCTCGCCTCGGGAAGAACCGTTTCAATAACGATAATCGATATATCGAACTCGCTCTCGGCGGTGGCTACCGTGTAGAAGTATACGCCCGGCATAAGCGTAGAAAGATAATCCGCGGAGAATACGAGCGAGCCTCCGTCCTCACTTACATAGTAAGCTCCTATATCGGGAATGCCGTTACCGCTTACCGACGTGATATATTTCTCGTCGTACTTGTTGAAGCTGAAGCTTACGTCGGATGCGTAGGTATAGTCAAAATACTTGGAGTACTCACTACCCGCGGGTGTACGCGAATCGACTATTTCAACCTTAAAGCCGAGCGTACCCTCCGCCGCACTCTTGAGCGTGAGCGTATTCACGCCGTATGGCAAGGTGGCGAGGTAATGAGGATAAAGGGTTATAACCGATACTCCGTCCTCTATCTTTATATCGTAGTCGTCCGAATCCGCGCCGACGAGCGTGAAATCTCCGTCGTAAAGCGATGCCCGAATCTCGACGTTAGAGGGGTTGCCCTTATCAAACTTGGGAGTGCCGTCGGTGATAATTTCAGCCTCGCGCGAATCAACTATCTTCACGCAAACCGGCAAAATACCCTTCGTCGTCACGAGATAACCGGTATGCAGACCGTACGAGTACTTGTCAAGCAGCGATGCCGAAACGGTCAGGTCTGTGCTGAAGTTGATAAACGGCATATCCTGCGCGATAAGCTCGCTTTCGATATAGCTTCCGACGGTTGCGACGAGCGCTATTTTATCAATAATTCCCTCGCATTCCTCAAGCCGCTTCGCTATATCCTCAGCGGTAAGCTCGCTCTTTTTCCAGAAGTCCGTGTTTGCCGACATAAATCCGTCAAGCTTCTTCCACTCGCCAGAAAGCTGCTTGTATACGCTTCTCATTTCGGCGTATTCAGCCTCCGAATAGGAGTG
>JAZNFU010000090.1:0-7780 GCA_045576135.1 Eubacteriales bacterium | reverse complement strand
GTATTTCTCACCGAATCGTACTTTTGTCCTATCAAAAGTTTCTTGGTCCATATAATATTTGCTTTTGACCAAGAATAGCGCAGTTTTTGTCGAGATAGGAACATATGAATACAAAAAGTCGGAATCCATAGTGTTTTCTATAATGCAAAATCTATCTGAAATACAAAGCATGGGAGAGTCGGCTCTTCCTATAGCAATATGCAATCCCACGGTATATGTCGAATATACGTATTGCGGATCAATCATCCAATGCGAAATTTGCGATTCTATATTTTCATCTAAAGAAAGTATCTTTTCAAAATCCCGCATTATTTGTTTAGTTATGCCGACAGCCTGGTCCTGACTTTCCGCACGGTGCAATCCCCACAAATAATTATTGCTTTGATAAATGCCCGACTCGTCTTCTTTTATGACCTCGCTTGTAAAACTATGCCTGCTTCCGCACAGGACACAATATAACTTTAGCAATTCCAGCTCTTTGCCTGTAAGAACAACCTCTGACTCAGCTTCATCAATTTTCAATATAATCGGTGCAATATATGTTTCGAATCTCGAAATCCTATCTTCCAATTCGCTGTTTTCTTCGCCCAAAGAGTAATAGTATTTCAATGTGTAATCTTTAGAACTATTCCATTTCCTTATATTTTCGATTTCCTTGTCGTATATCTTTCCTCCAGAGTCGATCCATTTCTTGATATGAAACCTCGGATATAAGTGATTGTTCTTTTTAGGCCTATGTTTTGTCATATGATAAAGTCCTTTTATTAGCACGGTTTGATTTATTGTATCATAAATTTTTAGTGCTTTCAATTATTTCGAATTAGTTTTATCCTTTTATTTGCTTACTGCGTATCAAATTTTGCACCTTAAGGCAGAAGCACTTTTTATATTTTCAGCACCGATATGCTTTTTTGTACCGTTTGGATATTATGAAAAGGAAAAGCCGATGTGGATTTGAGTGATTCCTCATCAGCTGTTTTCTTTGTATATAGCGGTGTAAATTTTGAAAAATATTATTGGGAAAAGACTTGCATACCGCTATTACGAATGCGGTATATTGCGTTAAACTCGTCGTGTTCGACCGACGAGTAGCAAATTTTAAAAAATCGCTTGACAAATACTTTATTCGGAGCTACAATATAGCAAACTCGAGTGAATATTATGTTTTCTTTAGTTTACATTTTAACGCTCGTGCGTTTGGTGTATTAGCGCAAAATTCTCCGCCATTATTCGTTATATTTGAGTTTGAAAAACGACCACAATAAACGACCACAGTTATGCTTGGATTACTTGGATTTAAGAGCATACCGTGCGAAATTCAACAGAGTTTTCCTACACAAAAGCACCGAAAAGCACTAAATTATAATGTAAATAATTGTTTACATTAGTTGGGGTGGTAGAGGCCGCAAGTTCAAGTCTTGTCACTCCGACCATATCGAGTGTTCATAACACAAAAAATGAACACTCGATATTTTTTGCCTAAAATTCGTAGTGTTGAGCAGAGTTTTCTGCTCTTTTTTGTTTTATACGGCAGAAGTCAAGAAATTGACCTCTACGCCCTTTCTGCTTTCAAGACTGACTTGACGTTTTCTATACCATTCGGGTATCGTCAAGCAGCCTACGAACCGATAATGGATTACAATCCTTTGTGTCTTGTTCTTGCCCGAGCCTTCCACGTGATAAACGTTGATCCTTTCGATAAGCTCCTTGAGTATGATCGGATTTAGCGTTTTCATCTCCATAAACCGTCTTACCGCTTTTATGAAGCTATCCTTTTGTCCGCGCTTTTCTTCAAGGTTAGCAAGATCATTCTGCATTGAGATTATCTTTTTCTGTGTTTGCTCGGTTTCGGTTTCATATTTGTGTGTCAACTTCATAAACCAATCATCCGTTACCTTAGTGCTTCATTTATGCCGCGCGTTTTTGCCAATTGTGTAATGAGGTTTTCCATCATTTCTATTGCCTGCTCGTCGATCTTATGCAAATACGAATTCAACTCGCCTTGGGTAAGCAATGTAGTATAACGACCTTTTTGACTTACCTTCAAATAGTCGAGGTGCAACAACCCATATTTACCGATTTTGTAATCATTTTGAGTTGGTAACGACAGTACCGGGTAGTATTTATCGCCTTTTAGTTCATAAGTGATCCCATTTACTTCAATTTTCTTTTTCATTTCAATATTCCTTTCAATCCTTGATTTTATTAGGCAAATCACGAATTGGAATATGTTTTGAACCTCCGAAAGCAATATTTTTCAAAATACGGAGTTAAGAATATTCGTGTCAAAGGGCTGTCTTATTAAGATAGCCCCAGTTTCTATTAATAGAATCTGAAGATTTAAATGCATACGGCTTTTGCCGCTTCGTACATTTCAGTCCAAACCTTTTCCATATTAAACCTCTTTAACTTAATTACTGCACCTTTATTGTAGCAATTTTATCAAAAAATTGCAAGTGCCTTCGCTTGCGGTTAGTATGCTGCCGCTGCGCGCGATAAGGCGGACGGGGCTTTCAGGGAATCAATTAGCTCCAGGACGTTTCTTATCGCCTGCTTGCGCTGTTTCTTTTCGTTCCTTCTCTGCTCGCTTTTGTAACGCTTGGTGCCCTTTCTGGCGGGTGACGACACTTTTTTCACTTTAGGTATCCGAATCGGGTGCATCATTCGAAAATAATCGTGCTCTATTACGTACTCTAAATAAGAAAGTATACTGTTCTTGCATACGTCACCCTGCAAATGATATCCTAAAACCTCGCTGAATTCATCCCCCGGTTTTTTGAACTCGTTTTTGTGATACAAAATCATATTCTTATCGTTATCGAGCGTTATTTTCCACTTGCTGATTACCGAAGCGATAGACACGTATCGGTTGCCCGAATAAACCGACAAACCGTGCGCCGCGCTCATTCTCAGGATATCCTCACATTCACGCTTATACCGTTTGTGCATCGGATTGCAATGCTTGCAAAAGCGATAACCCCCGTCGTATGCCTCGTGAAGCGATTCAAAAGAACCAATATCATCTATACCCGTGCCCAAAACGTGATGACACTCGTCGGTATGAATGATTTTGCTTCTGCTTTTTTTGCTGTAAAAATACATATAATCTCCTCGCTTTCCTTATTTACGAGTTAATTATATAATCTTAAGTATCCTATAAAACGTACTTTAAAGATTTATACTGATGAAAACGCCCTGAAATTTCCAACAGCACCACTCACCCACGCGCGCTTCACGCGCAAAGGCGCAACGGCAAACATCCGCGCTCCGAGCCGAATAAAAAACAGACAAAAAACCGTTTCGAGCTATCGCGTGTTGCGGTATCCGTTGCGCTTTTTGTCTGCTTTATTGATTATATTTTAGTTTTGGGACAAGCCCTCTGCCGCCTGTCAATACTCGTTGCAAAGAAGTCGAAGGGGTGCTTCGTCCTCCTCGATTTTCGGGAAGCGGCCCACCTCGTCATAGAAGCGGTTGTCGTTTGCATCGTCGTTGCACATCGAAACCTCGCGCACCAAAACGGTGCCCGCGCCCACCTCGCCCCAGAAGCGATGGTAGAGTCCGGGGGTCAGCGTAATGCTCGAGCCGGGCTCAAGCTTCACCTCCGTGCCCGCGGGGAACGTGTAACGCACGCCGTCCATAGAAACGACGACGTCGGTGTCGGAAAGCTCCTCATTTTCGGTGGAATTGTAAAGTTTTATTATCAAATTACCGCCGCCGGCGTTGATAATGTCCTCCATTTTGCTCCAATGGAAGTGCATCGGAGTTATCTGTCCTTCCTTCACAACCATCAGCTTTTCAGCGTAGGGCTTAGGATATTTATCCTTCAAAATCTGATTGCCGTTGCGTACGGTGATAAGCAAAAGTCCCATTTTTGAGAAATCGCCGCCACCAAAATCAGTGATGTCCCAGCCGAGCATATTTTCACGAATCTCGTTAACCTCGTCGCCACGGCTTTTCCACTCCTGCGCCGACCAGTGAACGAACGGCGGGAGTGATATTTTGTATTCGTCAAACATTTTAAGTGCGTCGCGTATCGCGGCGTTTATTTGAGAACGCTTCATTTTTTATCTCCTTAAATTATAGCTCGTAAACGCAAATACCGTTTATCTTGCAGAAATATTTGAGCTCTTCGCCAAAATCGCCGTAAGCTACCATCCAATGATGGCCTATACCGTTTTTCATTATTTCACGGTTGATTTGGCTCACCGGCTTGTCAAATTTGATTTTCACCGGGTTTCCGGGGAATTCCATACCGCAAGCAACGGCGTCGCCAACCATAAAGGACAGTCTGAACTCTTCGCCGTGACCGCAGATGTTAACCGCCGTAACCTTACCCGGCTTGACGAGGAATTTGGTGCATACGCCGCTTTCCATAAGTCTGACGGGAGCAAGGTCTATCTCGCCCTCGGCAATAGAGAAGCCGGACGAGCCGCAATGAGCAAACAGAATGGTGTTTGCCTCATCGTCAAGATACAGAAGGTCGGTATTGTTTATCGGCTTTCCCGAAAGGTCGTACATCATTTTCATAGTGAGCGCGTTGGTAACGTCACCCTCACACGAGCCGACGATTCCCTCCTCGGAAAGAAGCGAATAACCAAGGCATATCTTGCCCATATAGGTGGTATAGCATTTCACCGAAAGCGCCCCGAGCTCGTATTCCTCGGCAAGCTCCTTCATGGCGCGATAGAACTTAATGGATTCAAGAAGCGACTCCTTCGTGGCAGTGAGCTTGCAGGGGGCGAGAATATTCTTCTTTTCCTCAAGCAAATGCTCTGCCTCGGAGTCGGATATCGCATTTACCTTTTCGGTCATTTCCTTTTCGTCGATATTGACGACTCTCGCACCGAGCTTTTGCTTGATAGAGAATTCGTCGTAGGCAATCTCGGTCATACCCTTAACGCGTCCGCCGATAGCTCCGACTCTGGCTTTGGACATAGAATTTTTGAGCGCGTACGCGGTTGCGATGGTCTTGGCTTCCTTAACGCAGCCGATATCGTCGGCGTAGCCGTAGACGAATTCACAGCTTTTTCCTATATCTCTGAACACCGCGCCTATCTGATGAGCGCAGCAAAGCGAGCCGGTATCGAATGCGGGATACGCACGCAAAATAAGCGGCATATCAACGTAGGACAAAAGGTCCAAAAGATGATGGTCCTCGCTCCAGGTTGCAATACAAATCATAAGCGCGTCGGCGTACGTGCCCTTCAGCCTTTCAGCCGCGAGCCTAACCGTTTCCAAATCGTGCATAACGACGCCCGTATTCTGAACGTCGATTTCCTCGCCACCCATCGTTTCGGCTGTCGAATTCAGAAGCGGAAGCGCCTCGTCGTAGCCTACCTCAACCGGACAAGCCAGGGCAACCAATGCTACTTTTATTTTCATAATTATCTCCATTTACCGCACGCGGCGGTTATTATTTTATTCTGATTCCTCTGCCAAGCGCCACAGCTCCGTATGGCTCACGGTCTGATTCGGCAGAACGTCAAATAAGGGTGAAAGGCTTTCAATCTCTACCATATAATCGCACATAAAGGTTTCAAACGAAACGTCACCGTCGGGATACGCTTCATCTTCAAAAACGTCGAAAATCTTCTCAAATTGAACGCCATAGTTTACATATTTGGGGTTTCCAGCGGGATGTCCTACCCCGATTTTATATTTGGTCGGATAGGGACGGTGCGAAAGCTTGATAAGCCCCGGTGAATATTCGGCGCGTCCATCGCCGAGGTCGGTATAAAACCACATTGAAACCCGAGATAGCGGAGAATAGCTCATCCGCCCATATTTCAACGGGATATACTCCACGCCGCCCGCCGCCATAGACGTGATGCCCCACACGGAAAATCTGCGCGCGCTCGTATCGGTGTTTTGGATTTTGTTAACGACTCGTACGGTATCCTCCCCCACGAATGAAATCTCGACGCTTTTTTTAACCCGAAGGCGAGCGTCCTCACACTGATGAAGGGTAATTTTACCGTCCGATATCTCGTAAGTCACGGGGGAATTGTCGGGGGCGTAATCCCTCTCGCTTTCGGGTGCGAGCCACACTCTGTGCCCGCCGTAAACGCGCCAGCCGTCCTCGGTTGCAAGCTCGGTCATATCCTTTGGCTGCTCGAAGAAAAGATTTTCACTTTTCCGATAAGAAAGATATGAAATCCTTATTCCGAAATCAAGCGGTATACCGAGCTTTATATTTCCGCACTCGGCAAAGAGCATTTTGCCGAAATCTCGGTAGTCCTCTATATAGGTTTTCATAGCGGTTTACGGAAGAATTCTTTTGGGAACTACTCTGAAGGCGTCGTTTGCCATACGGAATCCCTCGGCATACTCAACGCCGCACTGTATTCCTCTGTATCTTGCCTGAATCATAGTAGCCTCAAGGAAATCCTTATCTCCGACGGCGTCCTTGTAGTTATCCGACATCCACTGAATCTGGCTCTTGTGCTCGTAGCACATTGCTCTTTTTATATCGATAACGTCAGAAATATCAACGTACTCGGTAGGAATAAAGCCGAGTCCGTGCACCGGCTCAAAGTACGCGATAATCGGAATTTTATCATACGGCTTCGCCTTGGTTTCTATCTTCGCAATAGGAATCATAACCGCGATATCGTTGATAATTTTCGAGGTTAATTCGTGGTCGGGATTATAGTCGTGAGGGCTGTGAGTCAAAATCACGTCAGCCTTACAGTATCTGACGAGGTTTATGAAATTGATTCTCGCCGCCTTGTCCTCGTAGAACATTTCGTCATCGTAATCAAGACAAATATATTCAGCTCCTATATGAGCCGCCGCTCTTCTGGCTTCCTCTTTTCTGATTTTTGCGATTTCATCCATAGGAAGCGTTGCCGAGCCTATATTTCCGTTTGTCGCAGTTGCCGTGAAAACCTTGTGTCCGAGCTTTGCATACTTTGCGAGCGTGCCGCCGCAGCAGGTTTCGACGTCGTCCGGATGCGCACCGATTGCTAAAATATTCATATAAATCCTCCCTATTTAAAATCAAGGCTATGATGCAAAAACGTTTTCGGTTTCTTTTATCATAGCCTGATTTTACTTAATTCAGCGTATTTTAATTAGCCCTTTTTCCAGTGCTGAACGACGCAGGTAACGCGTCCGCCGCACTCGTTGATAATCTCGTACTCGCCGAAGCAGGCGGGAATAACGAGAGTGGAGAACTTGTCGCACTCAGCCTTAAGCTCGGGGTCAGCGATAGAGCGAACGGTAACCTTGGTAGCCACGGTAGGTGTGAGCATATGCATAAACTTACCCTGGGTATCGAGAACACCGCGCTTTTCAAAGTGAATACGCTCTACGTCGTAGGGCATAACCGGCGTGCTCTTGTACTGGTCGATATAGTACTCGGGAGTCCACTTAAGAACCTTGGGGGTCGAAAGGAGGTGATCCTTAACCCAAGATGCGCGGCGGGTCTTTTCCATATTGCGACCGTGCTCAAGGTGCATCTTGAGCGGCTTACCGGTCATAGTCTTCTTATCGTCATCCCACGAGGGTCTTGCAAAGTCGTACTCGAAGAAGGAGTACTCGGTACCGTTGATAGAGGGGTTGGTATCCATCTCAAGAACCATCTGGTTACCGCCGTGGCCGTGCATAGTTCCCGGAGGGATAAGGTAAAGGTCACCCTCCTTGCTGGGCCAGTTGGCAATGAAGTCCTTCCAGTTCTCGATAGGCTTGATATTCTGAGACTCCTCGCAAAGTCTTTCCCATTCCTCGATATCCGCATCGTCGTGGAAGCCCATCCAGGTGTTTGCGCCCTCGTAAGCCT
>JAZNFU010000089.1:0-3324 GCA_045576135.1 Eubacteriales bacterium | reverse complement strand
ATCCTTACCATATTGTAAAGAAATCCGTCAGCCAAGATGCGAATTTCAACGACGTCACCGCACTTTTCAATCCGCAATTCCCTGACGCATCTTACAGTATCCTCGACGTCCGAGCCTTCAGCCATAAAGGCGGAAAAGTCGTGCCGACCGATAATATATTTCGCCCCGGAGCGCATAAGCTCTATTTTTTTCTCGTCTATCTCGCGCGGCAAAAACCAAGCGCGCTTCGCTTCAAACGGGTCGGGGACCTTCGAGTTTTTTATCCTGTAGAGGTATTCCTTATAAACGACGTCGTGTCTCGGATGAAAGTCCTCGTCGGCGTATTTTGCGTAAAACAAGGATAAATCTTCGGGCAGAAATCGGGTTATAGCAAGCGGAAGCTTTTCGGGCGGTATATTGTTTCCGTCGGTTTCGATAGTCAAGGCAAGCTCGTTTGCGTGCACGCCCGCATCGGTGCGGCTGCAACCGGTCACCCGACAAGGAGCGCCGAAGACCTCCGCAAGCGCGCGGTTAAGCTCACCTTGAACCGTCCGTCTGTCCGGCTGTACCTGAAAGCCGAAAAAGTCGGTTCCGACGTATTTTATCTTTGCAAAATATTTCATTTCGGCTCACCTCAGATATGATAGAAAAGAATATCCAAGGCCGCGCCCGCACCGCGAAATTCGCCGCCAAGCACCCTCAAAATTATGATGGCGCAAAGGAGTAAGAGCGTCACGCCCATAATGAGAAAATCCATTTTTCCGTAGCTGAGCTTTACGAGCTTGGTGCGGTTTTTGTCACCGCGGTAGCAACGGCACTCCATTGCGGTGGCAAGCTCCTCGGCTCTTGAAAACGCGGAAACGAACAGCGGTATTAAAAGCGGTATAAGCGATTTTGCACGCTTTATAAGTCCGCCGCTTTCGAAATCAGCACCGCGCGATTTTTGCGCGTTCATAATCTTCTCGGTTTCCTCAACGAGCGTCGGGATAAAGCGAAGCGCTATCGACATCATCATAGCGAAAACGTGTACGGGAACGCCGATTTTTTTGAGCGGCGAAAGCAACGCTTCAAGTCCGTCGGTCAAGGATATCGGAGAGGTGGTATAGGTCAAAAGCACGCTCGTTCCCATAATCAAAAGGGTTACTCGCAGCGCCATAAATATCGCCTTTATTATTCCCTCGGTATATATTTTTATTACCCAAAAGGCAATAAGCGGCTCGCCCTCACCCTTTATAAAGAAGATATTTATCGCGGCTGTGAAAATAAGAATAAACAGTATCGGACGCACGCCGCGAAGCACGGTTGATACGGCAATTCGCGAAAGCAGGATAAACCAAAGCGTCGCAAGCGTAAGTATGAAAAACGAAAGCGGCGAGTCGGCTATAAATATCGACGCGATATAGATGGCGGCAAGTATGATTTTAGTTCTTGGGTCAAGTCTGTGGAGTATGGAAACACCGGGGAAAAACTGACCGAGTGTCATATCCGAAATCATTTTTTCGCACCCCCAAGCTCCGCTTTATAGCGTTTTACGGCGTCAAAAAGTCCCTCTACCGTATACAAATCGCCCGAAAGCTCGATACCGCGCACCCTGAGTCCCTCGGCAATCTTAAGCGCCGAGGGAGCGTCGAGTCCGACCTCGGAAAGAAGCGAATAATCGGAGAATACCTCACGGACGCTGCCCGATGTGCAGACCCTGCCCTCCTTCATAACCACGACTCTGTCGCAGTAGCGCGCCATATCCTCCATCGAGTGACTGACGAGTATTATTGAATTTCCGTATTCCTTGACGTAGCGGCAAAGACCGCCGAGTATCGAGCGTCTGCCGCGCGGGTCAAGTCCTGCCGCAGGCTCGTCAAGCACGAGCACCTCGGGGCGCATAGCCAAAATTCCCGCTATTGCCACGCGGCGCTTCTGACCGCCCGAAAGCTCAAAGGGGGATTTTGAAAGAAGCTCGGCGGGCACGCCTACGTAATCGCACGCCTCAAGCACTCTTTTTTCGGTTTCCTCGTCGTAAAGACCGATATTTCTCGGCCCGAAGCCGATATCCGCGGCAACCGTTTCGTCAAACAACTGATATTCGGGGTACTGCATAACGAGTCCGACGCGATAGCGGATTTTGGAAATTTCCTTAGGCTTTTCCCATATATCAGCACCGTCGAGCAGCACGCGTCCCTCGCTCGGACGCAATAGACCGTTGAGCAGGTTTACAAGCGTCGATTTTCCCGAGCCTGTGTGACCGACGAGTCCGGTTATTTTTCCCTTTTCAAATTCAAGGTTTATATCGCTTACGGCAACCTTTTCAAACGGCGTGCCGCGAGAATATACGTAAGACACGTTCTCAAGCTTTATAATAGCACTCATTTTTCCTCTTAATTTCAATTATCACTCGATAAATATTCGGCTAAGGCAAGAACACACTCCTCGGTATCAAGGCAATCGCCGATGCACTCGCCGCATTCGTTCATAAGATGCGAGATTTGTGCAGCCGTCGGAGCCTCAAGTCCCATTTGCTGAAGCTGCTCGACACGGGAAAATACCTCGCGCGGCCCACCGTCAAGCACCAAGCGGCCGTCGTCGATAACGATAACGCGGTCGGCAAGCGCCGCCTCCTCCATATAATGCGTAATATTTATAATTGTAATACCGTCACCGTTAAGCCGCTTCATAATATTCATAACGTCGCGGCGGCCAAGCGGGTCGAGCATAGCGGTGGATTCGTCAAAAATGATAATGTCGGGCTTCATCGCGATAATTCCCGCAATAGCAACCCTTTGCTTCTGACCGCCCGAAAGCTTGTGCGGCGCGTGCTTGGCGTAAACGCTCATACCGACGAGTGATAACGCCTCGTCGACTCGGCGGCGTATTTCCGCCCTCGGAAGTCCGAGATTTTCCGGGCCGAAGGCAACGTCCTCCTCGACCACCGTAGCCACGAGCTGATTGTCGGGATTCTGGAAGACCATACCGACCTTTCGGCGTATATCGAAAAGCTCGTCCTCGCCGAAATTTTCGTCGGTTATATCCGCCCCGTCGATATATATTTTTCCGACGGTGGGGGTGAGTATCAGATTGAGAAGCTTCGCGAGGGTGGATTTACCCGAGCCGTTGTGTCCGAGCACGGCAACGTATTCGCCGCGGCGAACGGAAATATTTATATCCGAAAGCGCCATATCCGGCGCTTTTTTTGAGAGCGACGGCTCCTCGCTTTCCTCGTAGGTGTAACCGAGATTTTCGGTTCTGATAATATAATTATCCATTTTTACTCCGTATTTCTTACGTCGGCGTGCCGCAAAAGGAGCTCGTCCTATAGCGCACCGACGCCTATAAAATTAAGCTGTGAGGGGC
>JAZNFU010000088.1:0-4405 GCA_045576135.1 Eubacteriales bacterium | reverse complement strand
ACAATTCTGTATTGCATATTGCGGAATTTTGAGCCGTCACCACCTTTGTGCTACGCAGTCGACCGGAGGATATATTGCAGACGCTACCGGTCTTAAGATAGAAACCTATCTCTCCGGACATTCCGGGGGAACCGAGCAGATAGCCTCGAAAATATCGTACAACGAAATAGACCTCGTTTTCTATTTCAGAAGCACCGACCCCGCCAAGCAGATTTCGGAGGGCGAGAATAATTTGCTGCGCCTTTGCGACGTATACAACATTCCGCTTGCAACCAACCTTGCCTCTGCGGAGGCGCTCGTGCTTGCTCTTGATAACGGCTCTCTCGATTGGAGAAACCTCATCAATCCCAGAAGCGAGTACAACCTTAAGAAAAGAAGAAAGTGAAAAGTCGACAAAAACGGAGGAGCAGTCTTTCGTTTTTGTCATTTTTGAAATATGGAAGAGAAAAAGTATTTTGTATCGGTGCGCTCGTACGTTGAAAACCTTGACGATTTCGGACTTACCGAAAGCACCGAGAGTGAGGTTACGACCTTCCCCTGCGATTACGTCAGCTCGGGCGGCGTTTCGCATATCGGCTACGAGGGCGAGAGTGACAAAGTTAAAGTTAAGACCGAGATTACCGCCGAGCGAGATTACGTCAGGCTTTCGCGCACGGGTGGAATAGAGAGCGTTATGGAGTTTTCCGCAGGGAAGATTACGAAAACTCTTTACCGCGTGCCGCCTTACGCCTTTGACGCTGAGATAGACACGAAAAAAATAAGAGATTCGCTTGATGCGTGCGGCGGCACGCTTGAGCTTTTGTACTACCTCACTATCGGCGGGGCGAAAAAGAAAATGCGCCTTTCGCTCACGGTAGGTGTGACAGCTTGATTTGGCGAGTGCGGTGACGGCGCGATGTCCTTGGATATACTCGTAGGCTTCGCGGCGCGCGGCGATTTATAAAACGAGTGGGGGAGAGCTATGGAAATTAACGATTTCAAGGCAAAACTGAAAAGCAAGGCTCTGTCCGGCTCCTATCTTTTCGTCGGCGAGGAGGAGTATCTTAAGAGGTACTACCTTGACGAGCTTAAAAAGGCGGTTATCGAGGACGAGGCGTTTGCTACCTTCAATCACTCGCTCTTTGACGGTGTTGAGGTTGACAGAGCCGCGGTACACGAGGCTATAACGGCGGCGCCTATGATGAGCGATTTAAAGCTCGTTGAGTGGAGATATGCAAAGGTCGGAACGGGACGCGGCGAGATAGGGCATAAGGCGCTCGCCGAGCTTGCCAGTGCGGCGAATGAAAGCGGATTTTGCGTCTTCGCCGTTATGATATCCGACCCGGATTTCGATATAGGAAACGCAAAAAAGCCGAGTAAGCTTTTATCTGCGCTCTCCGAAGCCTTCGAGGTGATTCGCTTTGATAAATCCACCGACAATCAGCTCTTGGCGTGGATAAAGCGGCATTTTGACTCGCACGGCATACAGATAATGCGCCCTGCGGCAGAGGCTATGATAGCTCAGGTGGGGCACTCTATGGATAATCTGTGTACCGAGATAGATAAGCTTACCGCGTTTGCCGGGGCAAGAGGGCTTGACTCGGTAACCCCGGAGGTCGTAAAGGAGGTCTGCTCGTCGAATATAGAGGCGGACGCCTTCGCGCTGAAAAACGCGCTTTCCGAGAGGGATAAGCGGCTCGCGTTCGTGGCGCTCGGGGATTTGAAAAATAAGAAGACCGACCCGACCGCGATAATAAGCAGCCTTGCGGGATTTTTCAGCGAGGCGTTGACGGTTGCCTCGCTGCTTGACGACGGAATGGATAGGGCGGCTATCGAGGCGGAGCTTAAGATACATCCGTACAGACTTAAGATGTGTATAGCCTCGGTAACGAAGTACGGCACCGAGCATATAGTGCGCGCGGTAAACCGACTCGCCGAGATTGACACGATAACCAAATCGCAGACTGCAAATGCACAGACCGCGATAGAAATGTTTATAGCAGAATACGTTTGAGAGGAATAAAAAATGAAAGAAAAGAATGTAATCAACCAAAAGCACGCAGGTGCCGTTTTTATGAAAAAGGCGGCGGCGCTCCTGATGCTTTCGGTTATGCTCGTCGGAGTCTTGCTGACGCTTGCGTCCTGCGACGATAAGTATGAGATTGAGCCTGATCCTGATTATATCGAAATCAAGGTGAAGGATTACGGAGTGATAAAGGTAAAGCTCGACTGGGGAAACGCGCCGAAAACCTGCAGGAATTTCGTTAAGCTTGCCAAGGAGGGCTTTTACGACGGCTTGACCTTCCACAGAATAATAGAGAACTTTATGATACAGGGCGGCGACCCCAAGGCAGACGGAACGGGTAGTAGCGCGAACACGATAGTAGGTGAGTTTTCCGAAAACGGATACCGCAACAAGCTCTCGCACGAAAGAGGCGTTATATCTATGGCACGCACCGACCCCTATAACTCGGCATCCTGCCAGTTCTTTATCTGTAACGCGGATTCGACTCACCTTGACGGCAGCTACGCCGCATTCGGCTGGGTGGTCGAAGGAATGGATATCGTTGACAGAGTGACCGAGGATTTCGTCGGCTTTACCACCGACGGCGTAATAAAGGATAAGACGAAACAGCCGGTTATAGAGTATATAAGAGTCGTCGAGTGACGAAATTACCAAAATATTACGCGGACTTTTCAAAAGATTATAGAAAAATACGATTGACATACGTCATTCTGTGTGCTAAAATATTAAAAATACAGATTTGTTAAAAATAAAGTGAGGTAAAAATATGGCAACCATTATTAACGAACCGTCCCACACCTTCAGCGAATATTTGCTCATTCCCGGATATACCGATGAAAGATGTATTCCCGCGAACGTATCTCTTAAGACTCCTCTTGTAAAATACCGTCGCGGCGAGGAGGAATGTCCTCTTACTATGAATATTCCTATGACCTCTGCTATAATGCAGTCGGTTTCCAACGACACCCTTGCGATAGCTCTTGCGAAGGAGGGCGGCGTTTCCTTCATTTACGGCTCGCAGTCGATAGAGGATGAGGCGGCAATGGTAGCCAGAGTTAAAAACTATAAGGCGGGCTTCGTTGTAAGCGATTCCAACCTCACGCCCGATAACACTCTTGCGGATGTGCTTGCTCTCGTTGAGCAGAACGGACATTCCACTATGGCTGTTACCGCTGACGGCAGCGCTACGGGTAAGCTTCTCGGTATCGTTACCGGCAGAGATTACAGAGTCAGCCGTATGAGCACCGACGAGCGTGTATCCTCCTTTATGACCCCCCTCGCTAAGCTTATCACGGCACCCGAGGGAACGACTCTTAAGGAGGCTAACGATATCATCTGGGAGAATAAGCTTAACTCGCTTCCCATCGTTGATAAGAACGGCAATCTCAAATATTTCGTATTCCGTAAGGACTACTCTCAGCATAAGGAAAACCCCCAGGAGCTTCTTGACAAGAACAAGAGCTACGTCGTAGGCGCGGATATCAATACTCTTGACTATGAAAAGCGCGTGCCTGCACTTATTGAGGCGGGCGCGGACGTGCTTTGCATCGACTCGTCCGAGGGTTACACCATCTGGCAGAAGAAGACGCTCGATTTCATTCGTAAGAAATACGGCGACACCGTAAAGGTTGGCGCGGGTAACGTCGTTGACAGGGACGGCTTTATGTTCCTTGCCGAAGCGGGCGCTGACTTTATTAAAATCGGTATCGGCGGCGGCTCTATCTGTATCACCCGTGAGCAGAAGGGTATAGGCAGAGGACAGGCGAGCGCGGTTATCGAGGTTGCTAAGGCTCGTGACGAGTACTTCAAGAAGACCGGCGTTTACATTCCGATTTGCTCGGACGGCGGTATCGTACACGATTATCATATCACCTTGGCTCTTGCTATGGGCTCTGATTTCGTAATGCTCGGCAGATATTTTGCAAGATTTGACGAAAGCCCCACACCGAAGATTATGGTTAACGGCACCTACGTTAAGGAGTATTGGGGTGAAGGCTCTAACAGAGCGAGAAACTGGCAGAGATACGACCTCGGCGGTAAGGCAAAGCTTTCCTTCGAGGAGGGCGTTGACTCCTACGTAACCTACGCCGGCTCGCTTCACGATAACGTAGAGAAGTCGCTTTACAAGGTTAAGTCCACGATGTGCAACTGCGGCTCTATCTCAATCCCCGAGCTTCAGGAAACCGCGAAGATAACTCTCGTATCCTCGACGAGTATCGTTGAGGGCGGTTACCACGACGTATTGCTCAAGAAGTAATTTACCAAAGCATAAGCGGGGCTGTCAAAGCGGCAGCCCCATGCTTTTTCAGGAGAAGGCTATGAATAACAAGTTGTATATTCCCGAGGGCTATAAGTCAAAGCTCGACGTTTACAGAACGCAGAAGGCTATCGCGTTTATCA
>JAZNFU010000087.1:0-1609 GCA_045576135.1 Eubacteriales bacterium | reverse complement strand
AGCCGATATATAGCTCCTCAGAGCGTCCACGACGTCCGACGCCTTGTCGGATACGGGAAATACCCGCGCGCCGCGCTCGACCTTCAAGGGCACGCCAAGACCTTCGAAAAAGCTCATCGTGTCTGCTGCCGAAAGGGCGTTTAGGGCGCTATACATAAATCGGTTGTTTCTCGTTATATTTTCAAGAATTTTCTCGTTTGGCGAATCGTTGGTCAGGTTGCACCTGCCTTTTCCGGTGATAGCGAGCTTTTTTCCGAGCCTTTCCATATGCTCGAAGACTGTAACGCGGGCGCCGTAAAGGCTCGCCGTGCCCGCCGCCATCATACCTGCGGCACCGCCGCCGATTACGCATATTTTTTTCGCCTCAGCGCTTGGCGTATACTCTGTACTCATCCCAAACCTTTTCGAGCTTGTCGAATCTTTCCGTAATTTCCTTTTCGCGTCTGTTGGTAATCTCGACTATCATCGCGTTTATTATGCTTATCGGCGCAACGAGCGAGTCCATATACGACGCCATATCCGACTGCGCTATAAGAAGATAGGTTGCAAATTCCACCAGGGGCGAAATGTCCGAGTCGGTAACCACCGCGATTTTAGCACCGCTTTCCGCGGCGTATTTTACGGCGTTTATCATCATTGACGAATATCGAGGGAAGGAGAAGGCAAGAAGGATATCCGAGGAGCTTACGTTGAACATCTGCTCAAACACCTCTGCGGTCGATTTCGGCTCGATAAACTTCACGTTATCGAATATCAAGGATAAATTGTAATAAAGAAGCTTTGCGACCGGCTCGGCGCTTCTTGCCCCCATAATATATATGGTTTTCGCGCCAAGCAGAGCGTCGACGGTGCTGTAAAAGGCGTCGGCGTCGATATTTTCCATAGTGTATTTAATCTTGGCGATATCCGATTCCATAACCTTTTCGAGAAGATTGTTTCTTCCAAGCCGTTTTTTCGTGATTTCAATACGCTGTATGGGCGTGAGCTTGGTTCGGATGAGCTCGGATATCGCGTGCTGAAACTCGCCGTATCCCTCGTAGCCGAGGTGATTTGCAAATCTGACGACGGTAGACTCCGAAACGCCTACCATTTTACCGAGCGCCGCCGCGGTCATATCGGCAGCCTTGTCGTAATCGTTAAGTATCGCGTTAGCTATTTTCTTTTGTCCTTTGGAGAAGCTTCCGTAGGAAAATCTAATTCTTTGCGAGATGTCCGTTGACATAATATCAACCTCCAAATTCTATTGCGCTCATCGCACAATCGAATATATCATACCATAAATTTTAGATGTTTACAAGTGTTTTTCCCGAATTTCTCGCGCCGCGCCCGAAAAAAGGGGCAACGGGGGAAAAATCCGTCCGTTGCGCCACTGAGCGTTATTGCGTTTTCTGTGATGCGATTTCGTCAAGGTCGACTATTTCAGCCTTAAGCTTTTCGGCATCCGCTTCGTTGTGTGTCACGAGTATAACGAGTCTGTCCTTTGCCTCTTTGCGTATTTTTTCCAAAACCGCATCCGAAAGCTCGGCGTTAAGCTCCTTGGTAGGCTCGTCAAGAAGAAGCACCGGGCACTTTTTAAGAAGCGCTCTTGCAATACCGACGCGCTGCTTCA
>JAZNFU010000086.1:0-1935 GCA_045576135.1 Eubacteriales bacterium | reverse complement strand
GTATCGGTTTTTTTTGCATCTACTCGTTTTTTGCATCTGTTCGCGCTTTGTGCGTGTTCAAGGCACGCACGACTGAGCTTGCCCCATCGGGCAAGCTTAACTTCACCGTGCGACAGCGCCTTTACATATCCGCAAGCGCCTTGAGAATTTTCTTTCCGCCATCGACGAGCACGTTGTCAACGCCCTCTTTATAATAGGTAGAGCGAGCCTCGTAGCCGCCCTCGTCATACGCTGATTGCGTGGGGAAATATCCCGCGGAGCCGTTGGTGAGCGAGCAAGGCATAATCATCGCCCAGCCCTCAGTATCCTTGATTCTGACGCCGATTTCGGTAAACGGCTCACCGGGGATACCGACCAGAGCAATCGGACCGATACGCACGCCCGACATACAAAGCTGATAGTTTTCGGGGGCGTTTTCAAGCGCGCACATTCTTATAGCCTCGGCTACGACGGTAGTAAGCTCCATTGCCTCGTAGGGAATCTCGTCGTCGCGTCCCGCATCGTGAAGCTCCTTATATTTATGTGCAAGTGGAAGCTGCTCGGGGCTGGGACGGTTTGCGGGGACGTCTACCATCTGACGAATAGCACCGAGGGTGTCAACCTCAACGTAGGCAACCTTGTCGTATACCTGCAAAACCGTACCTGCGAGCGCGCGGCCGACGAAGCGCGCCATTCCCGGACTCTTCATCTCGTTATCAAAGCTTATCTCGGTATCGTTCATATCACCGGGGGCGGGATTAACGTGCGTGCTTCCGACGTCACCCTCCGCTCCGTTGAAGAAAATACACTTAACTCCGTCGAGCGCTTTATCAAGCGTGCGGTACATCCAGCTTGGGAAGTCAGCGGAGAGAAGCTCACCGTTAATTGTATCCGCGTGCAAACCATAGTTTACCAAAATGATGGTTTCGCCGCCATCTCTATCAAACCTGAGCACGTTCACGCGCTGGTCAAGCGTGCCGATCGGATAGTCAATATTCGGGTCGTTTATCGGAGGACAAGTCATAGTAGAGCCGTCCTTCATTTTGTATCTGCGTATGTATGCAACGCGCTCGGGAGCGTATCCTACCGAGAAGCCCATACGGCTCTGTTTCAGGTCGGCAAGAGCGATTATCGCCGCGTCAACAATGCGCGACTCCACGAGCTGCGCGTAGCGCTCCGCGACTTCGGGGTCCATTTCAAACATAGTGCTCGACTGCAAAAATACGCCCGTGTGAGTGTGAGTTGCAGTGATAAAAATTTGGTCCTCGTCAACGCCCGTAGCCTCCTTTATTGCGCGGGAGTAGCGGTCAATAAGCGTAGGTCCGATAGCGCAAACGTCGACGCTGAAGGTAAGCACTCTCTTTTCGCCGAGCGCGAGTGCGAGCGCACGAATCTCCAAATCGTCAAGAAAGCCCTTCGCGTATCTCGGAACGAAGTATCCGAACATAGCACTTCCGAGCGGCGGGTTTATATTAACCTGTGCAAATCCGGTCTGAAATTTACTCATAGATTTTCTCCTTTTCGTTTTTCATTTTACGTTCTTTTTCCGTTTTGCCGCGCTTTACCTTGCATTACAAACCAAAGCGCAAATCCTTGATTTAATTATAACAAACCTCCGTATATCTGTCAATATTTTAGCAAAAGCCGTTATTTTTTTAAACAAAATCGACAGTATTTTTAACCTTTTCCCGCCCGCGCAAACCCCGTCACCGCCGATAAAAACCAAGCCGACGATAAAACCAAAGCAGCGACGAAAAACAAACCGCAGAAAAAATCGAACCGCAGAAAATCGAATCGCAGACAAAACAAAACCGACGTCAATCGGCAAACCGAAAAAGCAAAAATTTCACACAAACAAGCTAAAATGAAAAAAGCACCCCAAAGAGTGCTTTAGGCGGAATTTCGCCAAAGGCGAAGATTCGCTCGCTTGCCGCTTACGAGCGAGCTCGACGCGCT
>JAZNFU010000085.1:0-3518 GCA_045576135.1 Eubacteriales bacterium | reverse complement strand
GCCCGTAGTGCGTAACTGGAAAAAGCCTATAACTATCGCCCGTCACGCTTACGGCGACGTTTATAAGGCTACCGAGTATCGCGTAGAGGGCGAGGGCAGAGCAGAGCTGGTTTACACCGATAAGGACGGAAAGGAAACCTTCCGTAAGACTATTTACGACTTTGAGTGCCCCGGCGTGCTTCAGGGACAGTACAATAAGGACTCGTCGATACGCTCCTTTGCTCATTCCTGCTTCAACTACGCTATCAACACCAAGCAGGACCTTTGGTTTGCTACCAAGGACACTATCTCGAAGCAGTACGACCAGACCTTCAAGCTTATCTTCAAGGAAATATACGACGAGTGCTATAAAGAAAAGTTTGAGGAGCTTGGAATTACATATTTCTATACGCTTATCGACGACGCGGTTGCAAGAGTTATTCGCTCCGAGGGCGGTTACATCTGGGCTTGCAAGAATTACGACGGCGACGTTATGAGCGATATGGTTTCGACAGCCTTCGGCTCGCTCGCTATGATGACCTCGGTGCTCGTTTCGCCCGACGGAAAGTACGAGTACGAGGCGGCGCACGGCACGGTAACAAGACACTATTACCGCTTCTTAAAGGGCGAGGAAACCTCTACCAACCCGATGGCTACCATCTACGCCTGGTCGGGTGCGCTGAGAAAGCGCGCGGAGCTTGACGGTCTTTCCACCCTTGCCGCATTTGCGGATAAGCTTGAGGAGGCTTGCATCGATACGCTGAATGACGGAATTATGACCAAGGACCTCGTTGGACTCGTTGACGAGGGCGTTAAGGCTACCGCCGTTAACACCAAGGAGTTCATCGGAGCAATCAGAGAAAGACTCGAAAAGAAGCTCGCATAAGGCGAAAAAAGTAAATAATTGTGTACAAAAAGGCAGAGTGTTTACCAAAACGTATATACGCTGCCTTTAACATCGTCTTTTTTATACTTTGCGGTAATGTAATAATCGGACGAGTAGTTCGGGAATGAGGAGATAAAAATGGAAAACGGTTTTGACGGCAAAACCAAAGGTCGCGGCTTTGACTACAAATGGGTAGTCGTCGGCGTTTGCTTTTTGGTTATAATGATAACGCTTGGATTTTGCAATTCGACGAAAAGCCTGTATCTCGACGTCGTAACTAAAGCTCTCGGAATAGAGCGCAGTCTTTTTTCACTAAACGAAACCTTTAGATTTTTGACCACGGCTGTAGTTAATTTCTTCTTCGGTGCTACGGTGGCGAAATTCGGTACGAAAAAGCTTATGCTTGCTGGTATTGTATCGATGAGCGCGGCTATGATGTTTTACGCTACCGCAACCAACGTGTTTACGTTCTATATCGGCGGTATGCTTCTCGGCGTCGGCTTTTCCTGGACGGGAACGACTATGGTCGGCGTAATCGTCAACAAGTGGTGCCGTGAGAGCCGCGGTACTATTATGGGCGCGGTGCTTGCCGCAAGCGGTCTTGGCGGTGCTATCGCAATTCAGCTTTTAGCTCCGATAATAGAATCGGGCGGCGAGAATTACAGAAACGCATACTTTATATCGGGTGCCGCCGTGCTTTCGCTCGCAATTATCGTGCTGATATTTATGCGCGAAGCACCAAAGAATTACGACGCCGCCAAAAACGTGCATACGAAGAAAAAGGGCAGGGGAAGCTCTTGGGTCGGAATTGAATACAAGCGCGCGTCGCATCTGCCGTATTTTTACATAGCTCTCGTTTGCATATTCTTCACCGGCTTCTGCTTGCAGGGCATCGGCGGTATAGCTAAGGCGCATATGCGTGACGTCGGACTTGACGCGGAATTCGTTGCATACGCCCTGAGCTTCCACTCGCTCTCGCTTGCTTTCTTTAAATTTATAACCGGAGTTCTTTACGACAAGCTCGGACTTCGTATCACTATGACCTGTTGCTGTACGACGGCGGTGGTGGTTATATTCCTGCTCTCGATTATAACCGATTCGGCACTCGGTATGGCTATTGCGATAATTTACAGCGTATTTTCCGCATTCGCCCTGCCGCTTGAAACGATAATGCTGCCGATTTACGCCGCCGACCTCTTTGGCGAGGCGTCGTATGAAAAAATACTCGGACTTTTCGTTTCTGTAAACGTCCTCGGCTACGCCTTCGGCGTTCCGATTGTTAACCTTTGCTACGACCTTATCGGCACATATAAACCGATACTTATCGTAACTTCTGTGATTATGCTTATCGTAACCGCCGTTATGCAGTACGTCGTAACCGTGGCAAACCGTGAAAGAGTGAAAATAATCGCCGAGGAAAATTAATAAATTGAAAAGGCTACCGATTTTTCGGTAGCCTTTACCTCGTCAATCAACAGACGAGGATTTTGGCATTTTAAAACGCGACAAAGTCGCTCATAACTTGACGAAGTCAATCATAACTGCGAGCTTTGCGAACACCATAACTTGCCGTAAGGCAATCATAACTGATTTTCGCTACGCGAAAATCTTAGCCGTTGGTTTTGAGAGAATTCTCGTAGCTCTCAACCATCTTCTTAACCATCTGTCCGCCAACGCTACCTGCCTGCTTCGAGGTGAGGTCACCGTTGTAGCCCTGCTTAAGATTTACGCCAACTTCGTTTGCAGCCTGCATCTTAAAGTTGTTAAGAGCAGCCTTTGCTTCCTTGTTCTTAGACATAAGAAATGTTCTCCTGTGTTTTTAAAAATCTATATTCAATCGAGCCGCAGAAGTTGCTCGCCCTGCGGCTCGCCAGCTTCTTGACTCTGTTGTTATTGTGCCGTTTGAGCAGCGAAATATAACAAACAATTTATGCCAATTTTTTGATGCGATTTGCCATAAGTCATCACGGCTTTCGGATAAAGTAAAAGCCGTGGGGCATTGACAATAGTATAGAAAAATGATATAATTTTATTGATAGGTAAAATAAATTTCAAGAATAAGGAGAATAAAAATGCCAAAGAGCGTAAAAGACGTTATAAAGCTTATTGAAGAGCAGGGTATTAAGATGGTTGATTTCAAGATGGTTGATATCAACGGTCAGTATCGCCACGTTACGATACCTGCCGAGAATTTTTCCGAGGACACGATGAAAAGCGGCATCGGCCTTGATGCCTCGAACTACGGCTACGCGGTAGTCGAAAAGAGTGATATGGTGTTTATTCCCGATCCGGATACGGCGGTTGTAGATCCGTTTTGCTCGATTCCCACACTTTCTATGACGGGTAACGCTATGATAATTGATTCGCCCGAAAACCGTCCGCTTCCGCAGTATCCGCGTAACATAGTACGTGCCGCCGTTGAGGAAATGAAAAAGCGCGGCGTTGCCGACGTTATGAAGATACTCCCCGAATTTGAGTTCTATCTCTTTGACGAGGTAACGTGGGGTGTCAGCGGCAGCTATATCGGCGCGACGGTCGATGCAAAGCAGTCGTACTGGAACAGCACCGTCGAGGGCAGGGGAGTCGTCGTTCCGAAACAGAAAAATTACCACATCGCAAAGCCGTTCGACGTTTCATACGAGTGCCGCAGTGA
>JAZNFU010000084.1:0-2639 GCA_045576135.1 Eubacteriales bacterium | reverse complement strand
GCTTGTTTTCTCTGCAAAAATCGGTAATTCTTTTTACGAACGTGGAAGAATATATATCAAAATCGTACACACCGTCAAAGCAACTCAAGGTTGCTTCCGTCGGGTTTTTCGTAAGCGCGAAAATCGGAGTCCTACCGATGTATTTGCGGAGCCTTTTGACGTAATCCGGAAAATCAAAAATCAATTCGGGGTGCATTACGGCAACGGCTCGGTATTCTATTCCGATTTCCGAAAACGCATCCTCTGGGCATACGCCAAAGGAAAGTATTCCCATATAATGAAACATATCCGCGTGCGTTTTTGCATCACGGCGGCTTTTATCAATAACTAATATCATATTCACACGTCCTTTGAAATATATTTTAACTCGCTTTGATAAAAATATCAAGTGTTTGTGCTGTTTTTGATTGACATACCCTTAAAATTCATTTATAATAATAAAAAAGCGGATGGCTCGTCCCAAGGTCGCGCCGTCTGTCGAGTGGGAGCGGTTCTTATGAAAAGCGTGCTTATTACCGGCGGCAGCCGTGGAATAGGGAAGGCCATGGTAAAGCTTTTTTCCGAAAGAGGATACAGAGTGGCATTCACCTATAAGAATAGTGAAAAAGAGGCTGAGGCGTTATCGGCACAAACCGGAGCATTGGCTATAAAATCCGACAGCGCAAAAAAAGAAGAAATAGAAAACGCCGTGCAGTTTGCCGTGCGTGAGCTTTCTCATATCGATTGCCTTATTAATAACGCCGGCGTATCCTCCTTTTCTCTGTTCACCGAATTAACCTACGATGCGTGGCGCGAGCATATGGCAGTCAATCTCGACTCGGCGTTTCTTTACTCTAAGGCGGTGATACCGGGTATGATTTGTCGCGGTAGCGGCTCGATTATAAATATCAGCTCTATGTGGGGTATCGTCGGCTCGTCCTGCGAGGTGCATTACAGCACGGCAAAGGCGGCACTCGTAGGTATGACGAAGGCGCTTGCCAAGGAGCTTGGACCGAGCGGAATCCGTGTCAACGCAATAGCACCGGGGCTTATTGATACGGATATGAACGCCGCTGTGTCAAGTGAGGACGCCGCTGAGCTTGTGGAGAATACCCCGCTTATGCGTATCGGTACCGCCGAGGATATAGCGAATATAGCATATTTTCTTGCGGGTGACGGCTCGGCGTACGTTACCGGAGCAGTTATAAACGCGAGCGGCGGATACGTCGTATAAAGTCGATTGTAAATTTTTAAAAAACTATTGCATTTTATGAAAAAACTTGTTATAATATAGAGTAGCCAATACCAACCTGAAGCAGATACGTTTCAGCTTGGTGCTGAATAGCCGTAAGATTCGTTTGACCGTTTCCTTGCGGCTGCCATCCGTGCATCGAATGGAGCCATACCGGCCGGGGCAGTAGCGGGGCCTTGTACCTGAAGTCCGCTGTAGCAGGGGTTATTTCCTGAACCGAGGGCTGTTCTTGTGTAGTCTGGTCGGTTATTATTTGTGTTGAAGAATGGGTCTTGCGCAATCGGAGGCTGTGAACCATGTCAGGTGGGGAACCAAGCAGCATTAAGCAGTTTATCCGATGTGCCGCGAGAGCGCCTGTTCGGAGCAGATGTAGCCGTTACCGTATGTAAGGATACGTTCGACGTTTAGGTGTATGGCTCTATTCGAGGCACGGATAACGCACACTTATCCGTGCGTTTTTTTTATGTAGATATCAAAAGGGGGAGTTTTTTCGTTTATGGCAGAGCATAAGGCGCTGTACCGAAAGTGGCGTCCGACGGACTTTGACGAGGTCTGCGGTCAGAGCAGCATTACCGATATACTTAAATATGAAGTGGAAAACGATAAGCTTTCGCATGCCTATCTTTTCTGCGGCTCGCGCGGAACGGGAAAAACCAGCTGTGCGAAGATACTTGCCAAGGCGGTGAACTGTGAGTCACCCCGCGGCGGAAACCCTTGTAATAAATGTGCGGCGTGTACGAGCATTGACTCCGGAATTGCCACCGACGTTATAGAGATGGACGCGGCGAGCAACAACGGAGTGGATTCGGTAAGAAATATGAAGGACGAAATAGCCTTCACTCCGGCAATTTTAAAGTACCGCGTTTATATCATAGACGAGGTTCATATGATGTCGCAGTCGGCGTTTAACGCTCTGCTCAAAACGCTTGAGGAGCCGCCGGTTTACGTCATATTTATTCTTGCGACCACGGAGTTCAATAAGCTTCCGACTACGATAGTTTCGCGCTGTCAGCGCCACGATTTCAAGCGTATGACCTCGAGCGTCATAATATCCCGACTTATGCACATCGCGGGGGCGGAGGGCATCGAGCTTACCGAGGACGGCGCGCGAGTTATAGCGAGAGTAGCGAGGGGCGGTATGCGTGATGCGGTAAGCCTGCTTGAGCTTTGCGGCGGTATGCACCGCACCGTCGATGCCGAGCTCGTCTTTGATACCGTTGGAAGCGGAAACCGCGATAACGCCTATAAGCTTATCGGCGCACTTGCTGCGGCGGATTACAAAACCGTTTATTCGGTTATAGACGATACCTTTATGAAAAGTGCGGATATATCTGTGTTCTGGCAGGAGGTAATAGATGCCTACCGTGACGTTATGGTAGTAAAGAATACGGATAACGCAAAGGAATAT
>JAZNFU010000083.1:0-1819 GCA_045576135.1 Eubacteriales bacterium | reverse complement strand
GAATTCTTATTTAACGTATAAACGATACGAAATATTAAACACGGCCTGTGCGGTATTCACGCAAAAGCCGTGTTTTTCTTTTTTAATCGTATAGATAAAGGAATGATACGTCGATTAGAATTTCCGTGTTTTGTGAGGCGTAAAAATCATTCGCGTAATCGTTGATAATGGTGTTATCGGAGTTTATTATCAGGGTTTTTAAATCCGGTATTTCATATCTGAAGCAGTACTCGTCGCTGTATTTTTTACCGTGCTCACCGAGTATGAGAGTGTCGCTTCCGGCAAAAGCTTTTATCGCTTCGCCTTTGTGCTTCGTGTCAAGAAGTCCTGAGCAAACGTAGGTGTAAAATTTATCGTTCAGCAACATTGTGTAAACGTAAGTTTGCGTTTGCTCGCCGTACGGCGTGCGAAATATCGGAATATAGGAAAAATTACCAACCGTAGTTTTAGCGTCCACCTCAAGCAAATTAAGCTCCACGCCGTATACCGTGCATAACGATAATAATCTATCAAAAATGAATTTTTCGTAATCACCGCTTGGTTTCGGGACGGCGAGCTTGTCTATTTTCACCGTGTTTAAGAGGGTGGTGAACATCTCGTCCGCTCTTTGATAGTATATGGGCATAATATAGGTGTCAATTTTAGCAATCGATAAATCTTCAATCAAATCCACGGTTTTATAAGCTTGTGCGGTGCTGTATGCTTTGGAATCCACGATGCACACTTGATTTTGTGAAAAGCATATAAAGGTGTCGGCATTTTTCTCGGAATAATATATAAGAGCATCATCTGATACGGTAGCCCTCGTCATAAGGTATGCGGTAGAATAAACCGAGGTGAGCATAAGAGCGAATACGACGGCGGGTATTACCTTGTTTTTTATATTCAGCACGAGAAATAGGAAGAGAAGTACCGTCGTTGTGCCGATGAGTATTTCGGTTATTTTGAATTCGGTATAAACGTAGACGTAATCGATATCCGAAAGAACGCCCGAAAGATAGGAAATTACGCTGTAAATCGGGCTTAATATACGAATTCCGCCGACGAATAATGAAAGAAGCGTGGAAAATATACCCGAGTATACGTACGCCTCGCATAATACGCCGAATATAAGCGACGATAGGGGTGCGATTATCGACGTCCGCCCGAAATATACGCTTGACAAGAGCATCGTTGCCAAGATGGCGAAGAGCGATGACAACAGCGACATAAGAATATATCTGAAAAATCGTAGGATAATAGGCTTCTTTTTATCATACTCGGAGTATGCGTCGTAGGCTGTCAAAACGCCGAGCGTTGCAAACGCGGAAAGCCAGAGCGAAAGGTCGAAAATCGCATACGGCTCGACGGTACATATAAGTGCTACCGATAGGAAAAGCGAGGTTATTGAGTCGTGCGTTCTCGCAAGCAGATATAAGAGAGAGGAAACGATAAGCATTACGCCCGAGCGCGTTACCGACGAGGAAAATCCGGTGAGCGCCATATAGCACAGCGTGAAAATAATAACCGTAACGCATCGAAGTTTTCTGTTCATACCGAAAAGCTCAAGAAGCCGCGCGAAGCCCATACATATTATCGCCAGGTGCATACCGCTCAGCGCGAGGATATGGCTTATTCCTATCATTTTAAATTCAGAATTTATCCCCGGCTCAAGATAGTCACGGTTTCCTATAAACAGCGCGGCAAAAAGACCGCCGGCATACGTATCCTCGGATTTTAACACTAAAAAACGGGTCAAGGAATCCTTGTAATTCGACAGAAGATTCGAGAATTTTATATCTTGGTATCCTATAAGCTCCATAGAGCTGATATCTTCTAT
>JAZNFU010000082.1:0-1609 GCA_045576135.1 Eubacteriales bacterium | reverse complement strand
GCTCGAATGAATATATCCGTACGAAAGGTTAGGCATAAACGAGCGGCACACGTCGTTGTCGGCAGCCTCGTAGTAAACCGGAACGACGTACTTGCCACCCTTGACGAAGCCCTCGCCCACGGTGAAGCTTCCGTTGTAGCCGTAAATTCCGTCCTCGCGAATGCTGAGCTCACCGACGGGAATCTGCGTGAAGAAAAGATAGAAGTTCTTCGTGCGCTCGGCGAGCGAAACGTAAATGCAGGGAATTATATCCGCGGCGTTGGGCGTTTCGGCGATGCCGATAAAGTCCATAGCGGCGTTCGGGTCGAGCGTGCTTCCGTCGCCCGTGTAGCCCTCCATTACACCGCCGCAGGCGTTACAGAAGCCGTCCGAGTCGGTATCGTTACATTGTGAGAGCGTATCACCGCACACGTCACACCTGTGGTCGTTATTGCCGTCGGCACACTGTGAGAGCGTCGTTTGACACTTATCACATTTGTGGTCGTTATTGCCGTCGGCACACTCTGAGAGCGTCGCCTGACATTTATCACACTTGTGGTCGTTATTGCCGTCGACACACGCGCAGGTGCTGTCGTCGGGTGTTTGTGAGCACGCCGCGAGAGTAAAGAGCGCTGCGAGCACTAAGCACAACGAGCAAAGTATCGGGAGTATTCGTTTTTTCATAAAAATCTCCTTTTGATATGTGAATATTTAAAGTATTGTAACACAATTGTACTACACGGTCGGAAAAAAGTCAATAAGCATTGCGGCTCGTTGAGAAGAAAAAACGGCTCGCCGTCCCGAAATCGTTGCCTTTTGGCGTCGGTGCGGGCGATTTTTTCGGCTTTTGTATAAAATTCTTGCAAAAGACGGTGTTTTGTAGTATGATAAAAACAAAGTAAAGGTGAGGACTCTTTTATGAAGATAGGAAATACGGAGCTGAAATACGGTCTGTGCTTAGCGCCGATGGCGGGGTATACCGACAGAGCTATGCGTATCGTTGCGCACAGGCTCGGCGCGGAATATTCGGTCAGCGAGATGATAAGCGCGAAGGCTGTCGTTTTCGGTGACAAAAAAACGCATACGCTCGCTCGTATATCCGAGGGGGAGGGCGCTGTCGCGCTCCAGCTTTTCGGCAGTGAGCCGTCGGTTATCGCCGAGGCGGCGGCAATGCTTGAGGGTGGTGAGAGGGGATTTTGCGAACCCGTCGGAATTGATATAAATATGGGTTGTCCTGTGCATAAGATATTTGCAAACGGAGAGGGAAGTGCGCTTATGCGCTCGCCCGGACTTATCGAAAAAATAGTCGGTGCGACGGTGCGCGCCTGCTCGCTTCCGGTTTCGGTAAAGCTTCGCTTGGGTATCGACGAGGGAAGCATAAACGTCACCGAGTGTGCGCTTGCCGCAGAGGCGGCGGGTGCTTCGGCAATCTGTATACACGGCAGAACGCGAGCACAGCTGTATTCGGGTGAGGCGAGCTACGAAAAAATAAAAGAGGTCGTCGGACGGGTTAAAATCCCGATTATCGCAAACGGCGATATAACGAGCGCAAAAAAAGCCGTCGAGGTGCTTGAATACACGGGAGCTTCGGCTCTGGCAATCGGGCGCGGCGCTGTCGGAAACCCCTTTA
>JAZNFU010000081.1:0-1814 GCA_045576135.1 Eubacteriales bacterium | reverse complement strand
TGCTTTCTATAAGAATTTTTCAAAATCTTTTCTATGTAGAGATATCTTTCGTTGGTGATGATGCTCTCCGCATCGTCGTCAAGCTCGCGCTCGGTGGCTACGATATCCTCCTCGATATGAGAGAGCAGGGTAGAGTCTATTTCGATTTCCTCAAGCGCCTTTTCGTCACGCTCGAAAATCTTTATCGCGTACCACCGCTGTCTGTCCGCGGGGAGCGAAAGGTCGTGAAGCGCCGCCTCCTCGATATGAGCGATAGCGTGCTCAACCGCACCGCAAAAGCGGTGTATCGGAACGGTTTTCGTGGATTTTGCCGCCTCGAGCGCCGCCGCTACAGCCTCGTCTATTCCTGTGAGCTTAAGAGCCGAAATTTCTACTATTCGGCATCCGAGTGCCTCGGAAAGTAAAGGAATGTTTATAAAATCGCCGTTTTTGGCGATAATATCCATCATATTCAGCGCGATAACGACGGGTATGCCAAGCTCGGTGAGCTGTGTGGTAAGATAAAGGTTGCGCTCCAAGTTTGTCGCATCAACGATGTTGAGTATAACGTCGGGGTGTTCGTTTACAAGGTAGTTTCTCGCAACGACCTCCTCAAGCGTGTAGGGGGAGAGCGAGTATATGCCCGGAAGGTCGGTTACGGTAACGTCATCGTATCCTCTCAGGCGTCCTTCCTTTTTCTCGACGGTAACACCCGGCCAGTTTCCGACGAACTGATTAGAGCCGGTAAGCGCGTTGAAAAGCGTGGTCTTACCGCAATTGGGGTTGCCCGCAATAGCAATCGTGGTTTTCATTCTTTCTCACTTTCTTTTATTTTGTGTTGGAACACCGCGGTTAGCATCGGCTAACTGTACGGCGTAAAAAAATTATTCTACCTCAACCATTTCGGCATCGTCCTTGCGCAGCGAAAGCTCGTAGCCTCTCACCGCAATCTCGATAGGGTCACCGAGCGGCGCTACCTTTCTGACGAAGATTTCGACGCCCTTTGTAATTCCCATATCCATAATGCGACGTCTGAGCGCACCCTCGCCGTGAAGCTTCACGACCTTCGCCGTGCCGCCGATTTTAACCTCGCGCAGCGTTTTCAAAAAAATCACCTCCGAAAACAAAAAACATAGCTCAAAAACAATCAGCTTCTATCAGTTAGCCTCTGCTAACTACATAGTATATTATAATCCGAAAATCATTTTTGTCAATACTTTTTGCAAAAAAATCCAAAAATTTTATTTTTCGGAAAAGCGTTAAGCAATTTACACTTGATTTTTCCCCTTGGTTGTGCTATGCTAAGATAGGATATAAATATAATGAGAGAGGTAGGGAAATGAATTTACAGGAATCCGGCGAGATGTATCTTGAAACGATACTCGTGCTTACACGTAAGAAGGCTAACGTGCGCTCCATAGACGTCGTTGAGTATATGGGATTTTCAAAGCCGAGCGTAAGCCGTGCTATCGGTCTTTTGAAAAACGGCGGTTACGTCAGCGTGGATGCGGACGGATATTTGTCGCTCACCGAGGCGGGACTTGAGGTTGCCGAGAAAATATATAAGCGTCATAACGCCATAACCCGACTTCTTATGTCGCTTGGCGTTTGCGAGGAAATAGCGGTGGCGGACGCGTGCAAGATGGAGCATAATATCAGTGACGTAACGCTTGAGGCTATTGAGAGATTTCTTTCGGGAAGAAAATAGATTTTGCCCTCGGCGACGCGGTAGAAAATTCGCTTTATCCGAGGTTATCAAAAAGGGGCTGTCGCATTTAGGCAGAACCGAATAAAAAACGGCAGAAACATTGTCATAAAAACAGTGTTTCTGTCTT
>JAZNFU010000080.1:0-3912 GCA_045576135.1 Eubacteriales bacterium | reverse complement strand
TACGATCCGACTTCACCTCGTGGTGTATGAAAATGAAGCATCTGTCGCTATGAAGCGTGGCTTCGCCACACGGAAAGGTAAGAGTGTGCTTAGCTTCATAGAAGCCGCAAGGCTTCTGCTTCATAGCAACAAAGTTGCTGCTTCATATTCGCCTTGGCGAATGCTTCATTCCCCTTCTCCACTATTCCCGAGCATACAGGTGGCTCGCAATACCGAAATCACCTCTAAATCTTGCGTTCACATCTTCAAAGAATACAAAGCTAAGAGCCTCTGATTTATTAAGCACGATTTGCGTATAATCAAATGACGCGAGTCAGCAAGATCGCTTGTCAGTGAGCGAGTGCAGATTGCTCCGCGAGCGTTTTGCGAACAAAAAACAAAGTGCGAAGCACCGCCTCGAAAGAGATGAAGCTCGCAAGGAGTATAACAAACGTGGCGGTTTAACTATATGTTGAACCGTATTTTTGGTGCAAAATTGGTGCAATTCTACTTATTGTAGGTACGCACGCCCGAAAAGCATTGACAACCAGCACCTTTTTTGATATATTGTAATTGGTTAGGCATACAAGTGACAAGCTTTAATTTGACGAAAAGTAGAGAATTTATGAAAAAAGCCATAATTGCAGAGTTGCTGTAACACTTTTAGTAACATTATTCGTTATGGGTATTTTCTACGAGACGTTGGAATTCGGCTTGCTTGCCGCTATTCTCACTATGGGCGTTTTTACTATTTACTTTAATGAGAATAAGAAATAAATCTGTTAGGAAATGCACGTTATGACAACTAAACTTTTCATTCAAGCGATTTTAAAGCTATTATTAGGCATTATTTTGGTTGGTGTACTGATATTTCTGCCGGCAGGCAGCTTGTCGTTTTTCAACGGTTGGCTGCTGATGGGAATTTTGTTTATACCGATGTTTTTCGCCGGTGTCGTAATGATGATAAAAAATCCGGAGCTGTTAAAGAGTCGGCTTGACGCTAAGGAAAAGCAAAAGGATCAAGATATCGTAATAAAGCTCAGCGGACTTATGTTTATAGGCGGCTTCGCCATAGCGGGCCTCGGATATCGGTTCAGCTGGTACGTTTTGCCGCGCGGTGCATCTTTGGGCGGTGCGATAGCGTTTTTGATAGCATACGCCGTTTACGCAGAGGTTTTGCGTGAAAATACATACCTCAGCCGTACCATCGAGGTTCAGGAAAATCAAAAGGTTATCGATACAGGACTTTACGGTATCGTAAGACATCCTATGTACAGCGCAACGCTCCTTTTGTTCATCAGTATACCCATTGTGTTAGGCTCGATTTATTCGCTTGCTGTATTTCTCGCATACCCATTTATAATTGCAAAAAGGATAAAGGGCGAGGAGAAATTTCTTGAAAAAGAGCTTCCCGGTTACGCCGAATACAAGAAAAAGGTTAAATACCGCCTTATACCGTTTATTTGGTAAGCGACCATAACGAAACCGTGAAACACTCATATCAGCCTTTTCGTATTCGGCACTGCTATGAGTGTTTTTTCTGTTTAATTTTCTATATTTTACTGATATAATGTTTTATATAAAGGAAAGTTTGGAGAGCATATATGTTTGAAAAATTTATAAAAGCAACGGATAGCTACACCGACAAGGATAATCACGTTCCCGCACCGTACATACGGCGCGGATTTTGCCTTGATTTTATACCAGAGGCGGCAAGCGTGCGCATATGCACGGGCGGCTTTTACGAGCTTTTTATAAACGGAAAGAAAATAACGAAAGGCTTTCTCGCACCGTACATATCAAATCCCGACGATTTCGTATGCTATGACGAGTACGATATCACGAAGGAGCTTAAGATAGGCAAAAACGCTATCGGAATTATTCTCGGTAACGGCTTTGCAAACCAAAGCGTTTATCATTGGGATTTTGGATACGCCCCACACCGCGCGCCGCTTTCGGTATCGGCACAGCTTACGGCAAGCTGCTTTGATAAAAGCTTTTCACTCTCGACCGACGAAAGCTTCAAAACGGCACCGTCGCCCATCACCTACGATATGTACCGCTACGGCACGCACTACGATGCAAGACTTGAAATTCCGGGGTGGTGCTCGCCCGACTTTGACGACTCGTCGTGGGATTTCGTAACCGCAGCGCCCACACCAAAGGGCGAGATCGTACCCTGCACCGCCGAACCGATAACTCTGCAATACGAGCTTTCCCCCGTTTCGATAAAAAAGGACGCGGATTTCTGTTACCTCAAAACCGCGTTCCGTGGCGGCGAGGACGTTGAATTTTCCCGCGTTAAAGAGGGCTATATATACGATTTCGGAGCAAGCCACTCGGGTGTTTGCAAGCTGAAAATGCGCGGTGAGGCGGGACAAAAAATTACGCTTCGCCACGGAGAAAAGCTCACCGACGACGGAAAATTCACACTTAACTCTATATACACATACAGCACGGATTATATCGATTTTATACCGAATTTTCAAACTGACGTTTACATTCTGAAGAGTGGAGAGTGCGAAATATACGTTCCGTCGTTTACATACCACGGTTTCAGATACGTGCTCGTCGAGGGTATTGACGACTCCCAAGCAACAGAGGATTTGCTTCGGTTTGAAGTCTTTAATTCAAGCATCAAAAAGCGTTCGCATTTCACCTGTTCAAACGACACTATCAATAAGCTTTACGCAATGACGATAAATGCCGGATTATCCAACTTTCACTATTTTCCCACCGACTGTCCGCACAGAGAAAAGAACGGTTGGACGGGTGACGTTTCGGTATCGGCAGAGCATATGATGCTGTCCTTTGATTGCCGCAAAAGTATGAAGCTATGGCTAAAATCTCTTCGTCATTCTCAGTGCGAGGACGGTATGCTCCCCGCAATCGCGCCTACGTCGGGTTGGGGTTACACTTGGGGTAACGGTCCTTTTTGGGACGCCGTATGCGTGAATCTTCCCTACTGCGTTTATAAATATGACGGTGATATAACCGTCCTGTCCGAAAACGCCGAAATGATTTACAGATATCTGAAATACATATCGGCTAAGCGTGACGAAAACGGTCTTATCGCAAAGGGACTCGGCGACTGGGTACAGCCGAAAATCAGAGAGTTTGGAATTAGAGCGCCGCTTCTTCTGACCGACAGCGCAACGATATACGATATCTCAAAAAAGGCGGCGAAAATTTTTGATATACTCGGTCTTTGCGACGAAAGAGATTATGCAAAAAACCTTGCCAACGAGCTTCGCGCGTCTATCAGAGAGCATCTCATAGACAAAAAAACTATGACCGCAAGCGGAGAATGTCAAACGTCACAAGCCTACCTTTTGTATCTCGGTATATTCGAAAACGACGAGATAGACGAAGCGGTAAAAAGGCTTATCGAAATCATACGAGCCGACGGTGAGCACTTATTCTGCGGTATGATAGGACTCAGGTGTATTTTCGAGGTATTGTTTGATAACGGATACGCCGACTTGGCTATCAAAATGATTACACGCCCCGACGCACCGTCCTACGCCTCTATGATAGAGCGAGGTGCTACCGCCCTTTGTGAATCGCTTGAGGAAAACGGTTGGCAGGAATCGGAAAACCACCATTTCTTCGGAGATATCATAAGAATATTCATATCATATCTTGCGGGAATAAAAATCAACCCTACGCTTTCAAACAAAAATTCTCTCATATTCGAGCCGACACTCACCGACAGCATAGACTCCGCTTTTGCCGAATACAGCTTCGATTGCGGAAAAGCGTTTGGCGGTTGGGAGCGCAGCGGTTGCCGCGTGCGCTTTTACATAACCCTGCCGGTCGGTGCTTGCGGCAGCTTTCGCTATCACGGTATAACCCGTGAGCTCCTTTCGGGATACAACGAATTCGTTATGTGAATTTTTCGCAAAAATACCCAAATAAGTGCCTTTTTCACGG
>JAZNFU010000079.1:0-1900 GCA_045576135.1 Eubacteriales bacterium | reverse complement strand
TAAAAAAGACGCAAAAACTGTTGCGGGTATTTTGCTTCGTCACGGCGTCGGCGCGAAAATAGAGAACAACTCTTTCGTTTTGCTTAAAAATTCGGACCTTCGTATCTTAAAATCCGAGCTTCTTGCACTTGGGGCTGTAATATCCGACGTTTGCGGCTTTCCGACTCTGATTGATACGGTAATTCATTCGCCGGGTGTCATTATCGCCTTGATTCCTCTTGTTTTTATTTTCGTCTTCAGCTCGGATTTGGTGTGGGATATACGTGTTGAGGGCGAGCTTTCGAGCGAAGCCGTGATAGAGGAGCTTCGCGAAAGCGGTTTTTATATAGGCTCTCGATGGAGTGATATAGATTGCTCAAGGACCGAAAACGAGCTTCTGTTAAAATCGGATAACGTCGCTTGGATAAGTATAAACCGTCGCGGCGTCGTTGCGTACGTAAAGGTTGCGCCGAAAATAGTCGGTGATTCGGACACCGCACCGGGCGGATATTCGAACGTCGTAGCAAAATACGACTGTATTATAGATGAAATAACCGTTCTTTCCGGCTATGCGGAGGTCGAGGTCGGCGATGCCGTATCCGCGGGCGATTTGCTGATATCGGGGGTTATTCCCGAAGAGGCGGGCGGAGGATTTTGTTACGCGTCGGGAATAGTCAGAGGAAGAATTAATACCGAATTTTCGGTGAGTGTGGACAGAAACGAGCCAAAAAGAGAGCTTGAATCGCGTCAACTTTACGCGCTGTCGTTGCAATTTTTTGATTTTTCTTTAAATATTTTCAAAAAGTATGGAAATGTGGAAGAGAATTGTGATATAATTAAGGATGTCGAGAACTTGGTTGTTTTCGGAAAATACAAGCTTCCCGTATCCCTAGTCAAGAAATACGCATTTTCGTATACCGAAAGCGGTGCGGAATACACCGACGGCGAGCTTGTGAAAATAGCTATGTCGCGTCTTATGTCGCTTGTCAGAGCCGAAATGTACTCTGCCGACGTCGTTGCGATAAAAACGAGTGGCGGCTTTACAGATAGCGGATATACCGCGTCGTCAGAGCTTACCGTGATAGTCGACGTGGCACGGCAGCTGAGCTTTGATGCGGAATAATAAATTAGTGTGGCGGTATACCGAGAAATACAGCGTATATCATATCGGAGGTAAAAATGGCTGAAAAAATCGTTATGACAAGGTCAACCGAGGCGACCTCTGCGCTTTTTGGCGCGTTCGACTCAAACGTAAGAAAAATTGAGAGCGCATTTGACGTAAGAATTTCCAACAGAAGCGCGGGAGTTGATTGCGGTGACTGTATAACGGTAAGCGGCGAGTCAGAAAACGTGAACAGCGCCGTGCGAGTTCTTGAATATCTGAAGCGTATGGCGGGTGTTGGCGATACGCTCGGTGAGCAGAGCGTTGAATACGTAATAGAGCTCGTACGCGATAATCAGGACACCGCTGACGAGCAGTATTCCGCCGACGTGATATGCGTTACCAACCGCGGAAAACCTATAAAGCCAAAAACGCTCGGACAGAAAAGATATATCGAAACTATCAAAAACAATACCGTGGTTTTGGGACTCGGACCTGCGGGAACGGGAAAAACCTTTCTCGCCGTTGCAATGGCGGTAGAAGCGCTTCGAAATAAAGAGGTGGCGAGAATAATTCTTACTCGTCCTGCGGTAGAAGCGGGTGAGCGGCTCGGATTTTTGCCGGGAGATTTGCAGAGCAAGATAGACCCGTATCTCCGTCCGCTTTACGATGCGCTCTTCGAAATGCTCGGCGCGGAAAATTATCAAAGGCATATGGAGCGCGGCACAATAGAAATTGCACCCCTCGCGTATATGCGAGCACGCACGCTTGACGACTCGTTCATAATACTTGACGAGGCGCAGAATACCACACCCGAGC
>JAZNFU010000078.1:0-3778 GCA_045576135.1 Eubacteriales bacterium | reverse complement strand
CACGGAATAAATTTCGTATACCCGCGCTATGACGTATCCGCCCCTACATATATAATATTATGAATGAGATACGCGTTGGGTTTCAGTCCTTAACAAATACGGTGCGGGACGTCCCGCACCGTGTTTTAAGCCGAAATAGCTTTATTCAAAAATCTTTTTAATTATAGCCGCAACACGCAGATACACGTCGGTAGGAACTATAACCGAAGCAATGCTTGCGCTCTGTGCAACGACCTCATCAAACTCGTCGGTGGCACTCTGCATATCCACGTCGTAGGACTGAATGCTTGCGATAAGAACCGCCTTTGCCATCGAAACGCCGGCAATGGATTCGTCAAGCTCGGGGATCAAAGCCTTCGCAGCCTTCATTATATCATATTTCTGTGCATAGTCAGTGGCGGTTGCTATCGAATTTACGAGTGCTATAAACGTCTTTGCGGTACTCTCGTTATAGACGGAGTTGGCTTCAACCTCAAGGTAATACGCCAACGCGTCGCTGTATCCGTCGTATCCGTCAAGAATTCCCTCGGGAAGCACGGCTTTAGCATTCTGCATCGCGAGAGCTATCGCCGCTTTATCCTTTGCGGCTCTCAAAACATCAACGGCCTCAACGAATCTCTGTGCGATAATTTCCTCGTTGGTACGTCTGTCGTAAAGCTCGTTGTAATCGTCAATAGCCTCGATAACGCCGGGATAGGTCATCTCAAGTGCGATTTTGGTCGAATCTCCGCCGCTCATATCGTATCTTTCAGCCTTTGCAAGAGCAAGGTTGAGTGCGCTTACGTTAGTGGCGTTTTTCGCATCCGAAATAGCCGCGATAAAGTTCTCACAGGTCTTCTCAACGCTCTGTACCCAAAGAGCAAGCTCGGAATAAACGCTGATAGCACCCTTTACCTCAATCTCTTCGCCCGTAATCTCGTCGACAACGACGGAGTCGCGCAAGGGATATACGCGCTCACCGTTTTCTCCTTCGTAATAATACGTATGCTCGGTGTCAAGGAATCTGATGCCCGCCGCCTTAAGATAAGCGTTATACTTCTCAACGAAGCTCGTTTCGGGATCGCTCATTATATCAACGTACTCCAAGAAGGACTCACAGCTGTTACCGAGAAGCTCAAGCTTATACAGCATATGCAGATAGTCTTCGTAAGGCTTCGTCATATCGTAAAGCACGGTAATTTCTCCGCCCTTGTCGTCAGCCTTTACGACATTTGCGTAGTAAGTAGGATCTATCTCGTAAGCGCTTGCCGCTTCGGTCCATTCCTTAAGCAAATCGTAACGGTTGGAGCGGACCTGCTTATCCGATATGTAATCTATAAATTCCTGCGACTGCTGTGCTACGCGGTTGATATCGCGAACCATAGCGTTGTAAAGAACGACGGCTGCCGCGCGGCTCTGCTCGATTTCCAATGCAAGCTCGTACGCCTCGGCATCCTCCTCGGCAGTGTACGAGGGAATTTCGGGAAGCTCGCCGTACGCAAGAACTATCTCGGCAAGCTTATCAACGCGCTCAACGTACTTATCACCGCTATTGTAGGAATAAACCACGTTAACGTACTTATCGGTGTAGTACTCCGCGAGCTTCAAGGACGCATATTTTACGTCGGCGCCGTACTCAACCGAATCGTATCCGCGCTCGTTGACGAACAGCTCAAGCAGGGAAACGACGTCCGCCTTTTCATCCTCCGGGGCGGTGTCAAGCTTTTCAACGAGCTTAACGATGGCAGCACCAAGCTGTGCCTCCTTCGCCGCGAGGTCGATAACCGACGTGCCCTCGTAGAAGTACAAATCGTCAATATAAAGAGTCTTATCGGCAATAGCAGTACCCGCAACGGTGAATTTAGCACCGCTGATAGTCTTCAGGGCATTCGCAGAGGTAACGGTATATACGACGGGCTCGTCAAGCTCGCCACCCGCAGCATCGGTGGTCTGTATCAGCTCAAGCGTGCAAGGCGAGTTCGCGGATTTGCAAATCAAGCGAATCGAATACCACGCATCCTTTACGAGATAAACACCCGGGATTTTCTCCATAACGGGAAGCTCGTATATTCCAAAATTTTGAATCGATACAGATCCAACGTCGCCGCTTTCCGCATCGGCGGAAAAATCAAGCGAAGCGATGGGGGTGTTGGAAAGCACGTCGCCCGAAGCGGTTTCGCCGCTCGCATAGAGGTTAAGCACGCCGCCGCCTGCAGCAACGCGAATCTCAAATACGAATCCCGCGATATTTCCCGCGGGCCTTGCGGTAACGGCAACGTCCTTGTTACCCGAAGCGGCTCCGACGAGCTTCGCGACCGTATTGCCTCCGATATCGACGAGCTCGGATATTACACCGTCCTCATCGACGATATCCGAGTCGTAAAGGATGCTCGAGGCACTCTCGAAATCCTCGGCGCAATAAATGCCGCCTCCGTATATTTTTGCAAGGCTGTCAATATCGCCATCGGTAATGGCGGCACCGTCACCGTCCGCAGCAAAAGCAACGACACAGCTTGCCGATACGACGAGCGCCACGGTCAGAAGCGAAATTAAAAGCTTCTTAAACATTTTCATATTTTAGCTCCCTTCAGATTTTGCGTAAATATATTGGTTACAATAATTATAACATTTGGGCGAGAAAAAATCAACTTGTAAATATGGCAAAATTACTCTTTGCTTTTTGTGCTATTTATACAATCGGCACCTCACCCGGCGGACAGAGCTTTTTTCCGCAAAAAAAACTGCCTCGATTTTTTCCTTTTCATATCAAGTTGGGGATTGACAAAAAAAGCATCCGTGTGCTATAATTTAAATGTTAATCTGTATTTTAGGAGCTTTTTTACAGCTTCGGAAGGGAGAGCGCAGGGTGGCTAAGAGTATTTACACCTACTACAAGGAACGTCTTATAGAGATAGGCGGCAACAACAAGTGCCTGTATCTCAAAAACGTGTCAAAGAAAAACGCCTACGATATAGGTCATATCTTCGTCGGCCGCGACGGCAAAATATCCGACTTCACCGATTTTCTCACCTCGCGTGTTCCGAAGCCGCTGACGCTTATATCCCCGGAGGAATACGAGGATATTATTTACTGTCTTGAAAGTCAGCACAGACCGAAAAAGGTTTTCGATTTTCCCTTTAAATCCGGACTTCGCGACGGTGTCGAACAAGCCGGAGCCGCAGACGGCGAGGACGCGAAGCGTCAGAAGCCGACCGACAAAAAGAAGCTTATCGAATCAGAAATCGCAAAGCTCAAGGAGCTTAAGCGTGAGATAGAGGAAATAGAAAAAGAAACCGGAAGATACGAGCTTTATATCGGATATCCGTTCGTTTTCGGCTCTATTTCGCACGGCCCCGCGAAAACGCTGATAAAGGCGCCGCTTATGCTCTTCCCCGTCAAGATAGATATCATAGACGAGAGCACCGTGGAAATCAGTATGAACGGTGCGGAGAAGGTGCAGATCAACCGCGCGCTCGTTTTTGCTTACGCTCAATCGAAAAAGCTGAATATCGACCAGCTTGAATTGGATTTCGACAGCTTTTCGGACCAATTCGGCACGGTGCGCGACGTGGTTGATTATCTCAAGAGTGTGGGCATTAAAATCGAGTGCTCCAACTCAAAGAACATTTACAGCTACACGAAATTCAAGGAGCCCGACGCACGCGCAGAGCTGTCGGTGAGATACGCCGCGGTGCTGGCGAGATTCCCGATATCCAACTCAATTTACAACGACTACTCGGCGCTTGAAAAGAAAAAGCTTACCAACGACGCCATCGACGAGCTTTTACGCACGAAAAAG
>JAZNFU010000077.1:0-9793 GCA_045576135.1 Eubacteriales bacterium | reverse complement strand
CATGGCTACGATCCGACTTGGCAAATCGACCCTCGCATAACAAATCACCTCGGACAGGACTGCTCGCACCTCTTAACAATGTGTCCCAGAGCAGACATTTGATAATAACGGCGTCGCTTTCGGGCGGCGCCTTTATTATACCCATTTCGCCCTGCGCTGGGCGTTAAAACGGCGCGTCGTCTATCGCTCTTATAGACGTTAAAGGAGTGTATTATGGGATTTACTCGCAAATTCTTAACCGACCACGGCGTCCCCGAGGAACAGGTGGACGCGATTATGGCAGAGCGCAACCGCACGCTAAAAGACTACGTCCCGCAGGAAGACGTGCAGGCGCAGATTGACGCGGCGCTCGCCGAAGCGGCAAAAAACCAACCCGCACCGATAAAGGTGCAGGACACCGACGAATACAAGGCTCTCGCGGCCGAACTCGCTATGTCGCGGGCTCTCAACAGCGAGGACTTTGCTACCGTCAAACCGAAATTCCGCGAAGCCGTCTACCGCCTACTCGACCACGGCGACAACCACAAGCCCTACACCGAGCAGATGCAGGACGTAGCGGAAAAGTATGAGGAATATTTCGTGCCTGCGGAGAAACCCGAGCCGAAGCCCGCTTTCGCGGCGGCGACACAGGGGAGTATGCCGAAGGGCGTGAAAGGAAACTCGTTCAACGACACGTGGAAATTCCCCACAAACAACACATAATTTGAAAGGAAGATTATAATGGCATTTATCCAGCAACCCACCAACTACGCGGAACAGTATGCCCGCGAACTCGCAAACGCTTATCCTTACCTCTCTTACTTTGGTGAGATATTCGCCTCTCCGAACTCCAGCCTTTACCGACCCGTCAGCGGGAGAACTATACTCGTTCCCTCGATGACGACCTCGGGCGCTCGCGCCGTCAACCGCGACTCCATCAACGGCCAGTTCACTCGTAATTTCAACACGACTTACGAGCCGAAGATTATGAGGATGTATCGCGAGTGGGACACCATCGTTGACCCGATGGACGTCGTCCAGACCAACGATGTCGCGACCATCGCCAACGTCACCAAGACCTTCAACGAGTTCCAAAAGATACCCGAAATGGACGCGTATGCCGCTTCCGAATGCGTAGGTTTTGCCAGCGCATTCGGCGGCGTAGACAGCACCGCTCTCACGAGCGATAACATTCTTTCCGAATGGGATGACTACCTCGCATACATGACCTCGCAGAGGGCCAACCGCGACCGCGTCGTAGCGTATATGACGCCCGCAACCTACAAGCTTCTTAAAGAAGCCGCAGGCCTTACCCGCTGGGTCAGCGTCGACTCGGGCATACGCAACGTTGACCGCAACGTAGGCAAACTCGACGGCGTCCTTATCAAAGAGGTTCCGCCCGACATTATGCTTTCGGAGTATGACTTCACCGAAGGCTTCGTGCCTGCCGTAGGAGCTTCGCAGGTCAATATGCTGTTTGTCGACCCGCTCGCCGTCCTCGCGCCCATCGTCTATGACGTATCTATGCTGACCCCGCCCACCGCGGCGACCAAAGGCAAGACCGTCTACTACGAGTCGTATTACTACGACGTCTACGCCCTCAATCAGCGTCAGGCGGGCTTTTTCGCCAATATGAGCGCTCCCTCGCTCGGCACCGTGACCGTCACCTCGACCGCGGGCGCTTCTGCGGGCTCGACCTCCGTCGCCTACACCGCCGCGTCCTCGCTCCTCGACATTTACGGCGCACCCGTGACTGGCCTCGACGTCTACTACACTACGGGCAACAACAGCGCGGCTTCCTGCACCTACGGCTCGCCGCTTCCCGCTGGCGGTCTTACTTGGGTGAAATGCTCGGGCACCAACCCGATAGCCCTCACCTCGCAGACTGCTAACAAGCACTGCTCCGTCGCCATCGTCAACAAGACCACTGGCGGCGTCATCGCGGCTGGCGACACCACCCTCAACGTCGGCGCATAAGGAGATACGAAAATGGCAATCGTGACGCAGACCTACTATGAAAACACCTATATCGGCGGCGCGATAGCCTCGACCGATTTCGCCCGTTTCGAAGCGAGGGCAGAAGACATTATCGCGCAGGTGACGCGATATAAGGTCAACGCTGAAAACATCGGCTCGCTTCCTGCGCCCTTACAGGAAGCCTACAAAAAGGCGATATGCGCGCAGATGGAATACTACAACCTTAACGGCATTGACGTCGCTCTTGCAGGGGCTTCGGCGGCGTCTTTTACGGTCGGCAAGGTCACCGTCAACGACGGGCAGAAGGCTACGGGCAAGGCGACTATGCTTTGCCCGTCTGCCGCGGCCTACCTCGAGCAGACGGGGCTTATGTCGCGGTCGGTCGATATTCACGGGGAGCCGTTCTTACCTTTTTGGTTTGGTGGTGGCTTCCGTTGATAAAACCGATACCGCCGCGCATATTAAAGCAAACCGTCACGCTCCGCGTTTGCTCGGCCATAGATGCTTGGCAAACGCCGACTTGGACGAACTACACCATATCGCACGTCTGCATCCAGCCGACGCACGAAACCGCGAAGACGAAAGAAAACACCGAGGTCGCGCTGAAATCGGTGCTGTTTATAGACGCACGACTTTCGACGCCTAACCTCGACATAAACGCTTTGCAGGTAGAAAGCGAAAAGAACGGCGTCCCCTGCGCCGTCGAACACACGCAGGGAACGACCGTAATGAAATACACCGTGCTCGGCGTCGACACGCTTTTCGATGACCGCGGGAACGTCCATCATTATGAGGTGAGACTTGTATGAGCTACGTCACCTGCTATATCGAGCTCAACGAAGCCTACGCGACCGAACTGCTGGAGGCGGCGTGGCAGAAAACGCTACCCGAATTGACCGACGTCATCCTCGCAAGCATTCGCCCTTATGTCAAGCGCGACCAAGGCACGCTCGACGACTCGCCGACCGAAGACAACGCCTCGCTTAAACAGGGCAAAATCAAGTGGAATACGCCATACGCCCGCCGTCAATACTGGAACTACCCAGCAAAGACGTTGACGCATCACCCGCTGGCTACTGTCCGATGGGATGAAGCGGCCGCCGCTCAATGCAAGGACGACTGGGAAAAACAGGCGCAAGTATTATTCACGGAGGCGCTGGGAAAATGAGCGTAATAACTGACGTTTTTGAGGCCGTGCTCGGCCTTATGAATACCGAAGACCGCACCGTTCTTATCGGCGCTCTCCCGCCTGACAATAGCGTCGCGGCCTATATCTCGGGCGGCGGTATAAAGTCCACTTTTCTCGATAAGGGCTTCGCTTACAACCTGCTCGTATCGTTAGAAGCCAAAAACACCGCTCCGCAGACGGCGCTCGACACCCTCAACGACATCCATCAAGCCGTCACGCAACGGAAAAACTACCCCACAACCGAAGCCTATCAAATAACCGACGTCGAAACGGTCAACTCCCCGTTTTACGTCGGCCGCGAAAAAAACTCACAACACGTTTACGGCTCTACGCTACGTGTCAAATTCTATTACAAGAAAGGAACTTCCTTATGAGCGGATTTTTAACGAACTATAAAATCCTACCCGAAATCGGCGTCGCGCTCAACGGCTCGACGTGGACGTATGCGGCGCTCGGCGAAGGTATCGACAACCTCTCCGAAGCGCTGAACGAAATCGTCCAGCAGTATCATTTCCTTAACGGCGGCGGCTTCGCAGAAAATCACGTCACGGGCGCGGCTCCTGCGTGGACTTTCTCGGGCAGACGCGTCATCGGCGACACCGCGCAAGATTACATCGCTGGCCTCAAATACCAGTTAGACGAAGCCCGCAAATCCTCGCTTCGCCTCTCTTACAACGCGGCGGGCACCACCTTTGCGCTCACCGTCCCCGTCACTATCTGCAATATCGTAGATATAGGCGGCGGCGCTTCGACCGACGACAGCGTGTTCTCTTGCGAGATACGCTTCGACGGCAAGCCCACCTTTCCCGCGGCAGGACTGACCGTCGCTATAACCGCAGGGTCGTCCAGCACCGTAGGCTGGTCTATCGACGTGTCAGGCGGCAACGTCACGGCCTCGGGAACTGTTTACGCGAACACCGACGCTGGCTCTGCCGTGCTACCCGCTGTCGGCACCGCGGTCGCTGACCTTACGGGCTTCGCTTCAAAGACGCTTGCGGTGGGCGCATTCCTGATACCCTATGTCGCTGGGAACGTAGGACACACCGTGCAGGTCGTATCGCTCGACAGTAACAATAAGGTTGCTTACGGCGGCTCCGTCGTTCTCACGGCGCTGTAATCACAAAAAGCGGGCGGGGAAACTCGCCCGCTTAACTTTTATGGAGGTAAAATATGAAAATCAAAAAAAACGCTGGCTATCACGAAATACTTGAACTTGTCGGGGCTGACGACAAGGTCGCGCACAAACTCGAATACACCATTACGCTTGACCGCGTAATAAACCACATCGACAAGTTAAAGGGAAATTACGACGAAGCGACCCGTCGCTTTGAAAACGGCGCGGGCTCTCTCGACGAGGTTTACACCGCCGCCATCCCGCTGTTTAACCTTTTATTCGGCGAGGAAAACACAAAGGTCATCGCAGACTGGTATGGCGAAGAAAAGTATTCGATGATATGCGATTTCGGCGCTTACATCGCCACAACTGTTTACCCGAAAATAGGGATGCTCGCTCGCGAACGAGCCGAGGAGCAGAAGCGCATAATGCAAGATAAGAAGCGCTGGTTCAAGTGAGATTACAAGACCGCTTCCCGTATCACGTCGATTACGGCGGCCAACGCTATAAAATTAAACCGTATTTCGATAACGTCTTGTCGGCGCTCGACATCCTCAACGGCGAAGAAATGGACTACGTAAAGGTCGACTGCGCCCTATACGCGCTGGTCGACGGGCGCTACCCCGTTGACGTCGGTTTGCTGGACGCCATTTTCGAAGCGCTTAAAGAAGATAAGCGCGGGGACGATAAAACCTATTTCGACCTCGTTCAAGATGCGGCGTTTATCTATGCGGCTTTTTGGCAAACTTACGGTATCGACTTGCAAAAAGAACACGGGCGGCTTCATTGGAAAGCGTTTATCGCTTTGCTGGGCGCCCTGCCCGAAAACACACGCTTTGCTGAAATAATCAAGATACGGGCGATGCCGATGCCTGAGCCCAACGAACATAACTCAAAAGAACGAACCGAACTCGCGAAACTGAAAGCGCGATACGCGTTGAAGATAAGCGAAAAGGAACGCGAGGAAAATATGCAAGCGGGCTTGGCTCGTATGTGGGAGGCGTTAGAACAATGGGCGAGAAACGCAAAATAAAGTGCCCTTTTTGCGGCTATGAAATGCCGATATATAAATCCTCGGCCGCGGTCGCAAAAGGCCTCTACGTGCGTTGCAAAGGCCGACAATGCAAGCGTGAATTCGAAATAATCATAACCCCAAAACAAAACTGACTATTATAGGCGGTAGTGCCATAGAGCCGAGCCTTGTCTCATATAAAGGTGGTGGCTCTCAATGGCAGACGAAGTCGGTGCCATAGAATATAATATTCGAGGCAACATAACGCAAATCAAAAAGTCCCTCGCCGATACTGAAAAAGCGGCAAAGGACACGGGCAAAAACATCGACGAAACCTCCGAACAAACGGCCAACGAGATAAACAAAGACACGAAGGGCGTCGGCGAAAAATCGACGTCGGTCGCGGCGAAGGTCGGAAACGCCTTTGCAAAAATGGCGGCGGCCACTATAAAGGCTTTCGGTGCGGCTATTTCAGCAATCTCCACCGCTATAATCAAAGCGGGGCAGATGGGCGTAAAGTATAACGCCGAAATGGAAGGCTATGAGGCGTCTTTTGCGACGCTTCTCGGCGACGAAGAACAGGCCATCGACAAGGTCACCGAACTGAAAAAGGTCGCGGCCTCGACGCCGCTCGCGATGGAAGACCTTGCCGACGCCACGAAAACGATGCTCGGCTACGGGCTGGCAAGCGACAAGACGAGCGAATACTTGCAAATACTCGGCGATGTTTCACAAGGCGACGCGACGAAACTGAAATCGTTAACGCTGGCCTTTTCGCAGATTTCGTCCAAAGGAAAACTCGCGGGGCAGGAACTCAACCAAATGATTAACGCGGGCTTCAACCCGCTGAACACCATCGCAAAGAAGACTGGCCTTACGGTCGGCGAATTGCAGGATATAATGGGTAGCGTTTCGGAGTCCCGCCTTACCGAAATACTATCGCACGCAAACGAATACGGCAAGACCGTCCTCGCCAACGGCAAGATAAGCGCAGAAGTCGTCTATGAGTCGATGAAGGCCGAAACCGAAGCGGGCGGGATGTTTTACGGCGCGATGGAAAAACAGGCGGCGACTTTCAACGGTCAAATATCGACCTTGAAAGACAACGCTATGTCGTTCCTCGGCGAACTCACTAACGGTCTTTTCGAGGCCTCGAAAAACACCGCGCTCCCGACTATCAACGGCTGGCTGAACGACCTACGCGACGCCTTTACCGAAGGCGGCCTCGACGGAATGGTCGGCGCTTTCGGCGACATCCTCGGCGAACTACTGGCAAAAGTGATAGAATTCGCACCTCGCGTCGTCACGATGGCCGGCGACATCGTCAAAAAACTCGTTCACGCGCTTAAAGATAATAGCCGTTTGATAATCAATGCGGTTTTTGAAATAGCGAAAACGGTCTTGGAGGGCGCTATCGAGATTTTCCCCGACGTATTAGCTTTTGCAGGGGACGTTATTCTTACGATAATTCGAGGGCTCGCGGCGGCTCTGCCGTCTTTGCTTCCTCGTATCGTCGAGATAGCCGTCGCTATGGTCGACCAGCTCGTTTCTATGCTTCCCCTATTGTTAGACGCGGGCATTTCGCTGGTCTTGGCTCTTGCCGAAGGGCTCTTACAAGCCGCCCCGATTTTACTTTCGTATCTTCCTGTTTTAATCGAAAAATTGCTCGATTTTATCTTGGGCGACGGGCTTTCGTCGATTTTAGATACGATTATGTCGCTGTTCGATTTAATCGTCGAGAGTTTGCCTACTTTGATTACTGTTTTAATCGAGGCGCTTCCTCGCATAATCTCGGCTTTGACCACAGGGCTCTTAAAGGGCGACAACCTCTCGAAAATGATATCGGCGTTTATCAAGCTGTTTTTAACTTTCGCGACCGCAATACCGCGCATTACGTGGGAGATTTTACAGCATTTACCCGAAATCCTGCAGGCGCTCTGGGACGGTATCACTTCGTTTGACCTTGCGGGCGCTGGCTGGGATTTACTAACGGGATTATGGAACGGCATAAAAGACGCTTTCGACTGGGTATGGTCGAAAGTAAAAGGGCTGTTTACGGGAATGGTCGACGGTATCAAAAAGTTCTTCGGTATCGCCTCGCCGTCAAAACTATTCCGCGACCTTATAGGTAAAAATCTTGACCTCGGCCTTGCCATCGGCATTAAAGAGAACGCCGACATCCCCGAGGACGCCGCTCTTGAAATGTCAAAGCAAGTCATCCACACGATGCTCGCGCCCGACGTTTCGGCGCTCAACCTCGGCGCCTCGGCTTTTTACGGGTTTACGAACAAGAACGTCGTATCGGTGAATAACTCCGTCCGCGGCGAACTTGTCGTCGACGGTTATAAACTCGGCGAGGTCGTATTTCGGTCGTTTGACGACAATTATGCTTACGCTGGGAGGGGATAACCCGTGGTTATCTGCAAGATACAAAACCGTGAATACCGCGCTCTCCAAGATTATCGCCTCACGGAGCAGGTCGGAAACAAAACCTCGACCGAAATCACGGTCGAGGTGGCGGGCGACCTCGCGTTCCCACAAGCTAACGACATTATCACCGTCACCGACAATGACACGGGTGACGCGCTTTATTGGGGGCTCTGCGGTATTCCCAAAAGCCCGCGCTATGAAACGGGGCTCGAACGCAAACTCTACTCTATCGTATGCGGCAACGGAAACTACATCCTATCTAAACGTATCATCAACGAGGCGTATCAAAACCTCAATATCAGCGCCATTGTGCTTGACCTTTTTGAAAAATACATTTCAAGCGAGGGCATAACACTTGGAGACATATCGGAAATATCAGTAAAGCTTTCAGTTTATACGGCTAAAAACCTCAACTTGCAGGAATGCCTAAACGAACTCGCAACGCTGGTCGGCGCCGCATGGCGCGTCACGCCCGAGCGCAAATTCTATTTTACTATCGTTGAGGATTTTCCGCAGTTCGCATGGAATAATATCGCGACGCAGAATGGCATAAACTCAAACAATGTATTCGGCTCCCTCCAAAAAACGACAAAGGAATACACGCAGAGGACGGTTCAATACATTTACGGCGGCCGTGACCTCACCGTCCCGCAGACCGAAACACTGGCATTTTCTACGGCGGTCACGTCATACAATGTCGGATTTTCAGTTTATAACCGTCCTGCTATTTCTTACTCGGCCGATGATATAACCTACACCGATGTTCCATCCTCGCAGATAGGCGTCGCTGGCCTTAACGACGGCGACAACAACTATGTATTCTTGTTTACCAGCGGCTCACCAACTATAAAATACAACACGCAGACGATAAACCCGCTACCCGACGACACCGCCTATATTCGCGTCGTCTACGTAGGAACATTTCCAATTCAAACCGTATCGGAAAATAACGAGAAAATAGCTGAACTTTCACGGTTTACTGAAACCTCGGGGCGGCGTGAAAACGCTACGCAGATTTCGGGTATTTCAACGACCGACGAGAGCCTGTCTTACGGCCAGCAACTACTCGCCCAATATGAAGACCCCACGGAAGAATTATCGTGGCTATTCCTTTCAAAGACGCTGGCGGCGGTGGGGCTTGGACTTTCTGCCCTTGACTTGCTGACAGTCGTGCATTTTAACTTGCCGCAGTATGATATTGTCGGCGATTTTATCGTCACTGAACGCGTCATCGAGCCTTTATATATTACTGACGATACGTCCTCTTATGTGATACGGTTAAAACTTATGACCCGCGATTATATGAAATCATACGGCGAAACCATCGCGGCGCTTAAAAAGAACGTATCGCAGTTATCCGTCCGCGACGAAGACGTCATTATCAAGAACGCTGGCGTCGTGGAAACAATGACGCTCGGCGAGGCTTATAACCTTACCAACGCTCCGCTTTATTACCCGACCGAAAGCGTCATCGAGGGCTCGCTGGTGGCTCCGTGTGACCTCGGTCAAGATTACTACATTTTCACGGAGGTAATGATATGACGCTGACTATGAAAGGCGCCTACGACATCGAAGCCCTTGACATAAACACGGGGCGCCTCGTATGGAAAAAGCATATCGACAACCTGCTTATGCCGATAAATCAATCCTCGCGGGCGGCGCTCCTGCTCGGCTCCACAAGGGCGGCCGACGCGGGTATCGCGATAACTGTCGATGACCTCGAAATAAAATATTTCGCTTTCGGCACGGGAACGGCCGCGCCGTCGTCATCCGACACTCAACTCGCCAACGAGATATATCGGAAGCAGGTGACGCAAATCTCTTACCCGCAAGCCGACACGGTATCGTCTGCTGTTTCACTCGGCACGTCCGAGGTCACGACGACCATCACCGAAATCGGCATCTTTTGCGGCTCGGCCGCAACGAGCGAGGCGAACTCGGGCACGCTCCTGTCCCGCGTCCTCGTAAACATCCCGCACAACAGCAATATCGTCCTCAACATATACCGCACCGACACCTGCACCATAGGAGGCTGATAAAATGGCTTACACAAAACACACTTGGCTCGCCCGACTTGGCACGGGCTTGACGA
>JAZNFU010000076.1:0-3929 GCA_045576135.1 Eubacteriales bacterium | reverse complement strand
CCTCGCAGGATTTGTGAAATTCCCTTCGGGAGCGATATTTGCCTGCGGCAAGCGATATGTTTTAACATACTCGCCAAAGGCGAGATATGCTAAAACGAGGAATTTATATCATATCGCACCGAGCACAGCGAGGTATATCGCTACCGAGTGAAACGAGGTTATATCGCATTCGCAAAGCGAATATATCGCCTAACAGAAAAAGAGAGAACATTTCGGCACATTAAAACCGATTTGTTCTCTCTTTCTGCTTGTAATATGGGTTTGGGCTTAGCCCATAATGCGTTTGACCGGTCAAATGCGATGCTCGCACTTAGCGGTATTTTCAAATTCTCCGCTAAGAACATCAACCTTTTAACCGACTGTTTTTTATATTATGGAAAGCTTTATTTACTTTTCGTCGATATTCAGCGTCGCAAGCTCGTCAGACTCCAAGTGTGATGGCAGTTCCGGGGGCGACGACTCAATAGCGTCAGGCTCGATTATAATATCCCGCGGCTTTGATTTTTTCCTGATTGATGCAATCGTTTTCAGCAGCGTTTTGAGCTTGACGCCCGACGCGGTGCCGCGCGATGACCCACCGCCTGACGTAGCGTCCTCTCTTTTTTGCGACGCTGATGAAGAAATATTTTTTATTTTTTTAATAGCGTCACCAACCGCCGAAACAGGCTTAGTAATAGGCTCCAAATCACGCTTGAAGCCCTCAATAACGCCGTCTATCTCCTGCTTTATGTAGCTTAGGACCACCTCAAACACGACCTGCAACAGCCAGCCGATAAGCGACAAAGCTATGACGACTATATCAAAAACTCCAACGTCAGTAGCAGCTACCGCCGCACCGTAAATCACGCCGCCGAGCGTTAAGGTCTTTATTACGAATTTGGAATACTTATACACCTTTTTAGTCACGGACTTCAGGCGTTTATCCTCTTTGGTGCTCATATTTCTCGTCAGAATAAAGAAAACGAGATACGCCACCGACAGCACGGTAAGTACTATATTCGCAACCAAATTTCCCTTTTCGAAGTAAATCGAATAAAGGAAATAAACTATAAGCAAAAGCTGTGTCGACAGCGACAGCCCAAATACTATTCTTTTTAAATCCAGCGCAACCTTATTAATTGCCGAGCGTGTGTTGTTAAACATAAAATCCCCTATAACTAAAAAAGTATAACCGAAGCCCAAGCTCCGTAATCATTATATCATACTCCGTCCCAAAATTCAAGCGACAATCGATCCTCACTCGCAAAGGATTTCAAGCCACAAAATCCCCACTCTCTCACAAAGAGTGTTCTGAATTTTTATTTCCAAAGCTCCGGTTTTCAAGGCGCTATCGGGTAGCCGCGCGCAAAAGACGTGCGGCGCGGCTTGCGTCGGAGTATAGATAAATTCATTTTCCCTCTCATCCACGTTCGAAATATATTCGAAGCCGACGCACACAAGCTCTCTTTCCACGTCCGTTATCAATTCGCCGTTAGCAAATACCGAGATTGGCAAATCCTTGTCGCACCCGATAATACATTTGCACGACTCAAGCTTCCCATTAACGCGCTTTTTAAACGCGTACGACTCACCGCCGCCGAGCACTATCGGATATCTGTCGTTTGATTCTCCGATATGAACGTATCTGCGCGGCAAGCTCTGCCAATTCTTCGCCGCCAAAAGACGCTCGGCGAAGCAGTTTTCAAGACGCCCCACGCCCGCGCCCACCTTCACGAATTCAAACGAGCTGGTATCGTTTTCTTCAAAGAAATTAAACAGATACACTCCGTCAGCACCGCTCTCAAGGCAAGCGTCCGTGAAGCCCCTTACAAGCGCGGGCGTCATAGCGACGCTGTATTGCTGTACGCAGGAAACTGCCCAATCCGAGCCGCAAAGCAAGCGATACGGGTGGCGGTTCGTATTTCTTTTTTCTACACTCTCGCGCCACTTTGCAACGGGTAGCTCGAAGTTCGTGGGAACGTAGAAGTTTTCTATCGTAACTATATCCACGACCCCATCCGCTATCCACTCGCAAACGTCAACGCCGTGCCCAAGATTATCAGCTTCGGTAGGAAGCACGCGTACCGCAAGAGCAAGAGAGTCGCCATAGCTATCGACAAGGCGGCGAATTCTTTTCATATACCCGTTCAATATACGGTAGTCGGAGCGTTTATCCGGAGGCAGTACGGTGGGATACCTGAGCCAATCCAATTCAATACCGTCTACCCGATAATTTCCGAGCAGCTCGTCTATGTAGGAATAAAAATAATTTTGCACCGCCGACTGCGAAAAATCGAGCGACACTCCGTCGTGGTTTATGGTATGCTCGCCGCCGTTTCTGCGCGCAAAGCTTGAATTGACGGCAGGGTTGGCGGTATAATGTCCGTCGTTCATTCGTACCGACAAAAACACGCGGCAATCGGTTTTTCTTATCCTCTCGATTGCAAATTTATAAATATCTATTCCGTTTTTTAAAAGCTCCCTTGCACAAGTGAAAAAGGAAGCGAAATATTTGGAAACGCTGTCGCTCGTGGGACTCAGCCGCTTGACGCTCTCGCCGTTTGCGCCCTTTAACACGTTGCCGAAGCCGTCGGTTTCCACGTCGTATAAATAGCTGTCGAACACCTCTGAGGGTGTAAGGCTTCTGCGATAGCAGACGTTCAGAAGAATTACGTCAGGCTCCGACTCAAGAAACCGACCGATATAATCGCTTATAATCGACTCGCAGCTTTGCTTGGAAAAATCGCCCTCGGCGTGATTCAACACCGCCAAGAAAAGTGCGTCCGCAGGGATGTTTACGGCAACCATTTTAATACCTCACTTTACATTTTGAGCAAAAAAGGGCTTGTTACACGGATTTATACACCCTCGTAAATTCTTATAGCGCCGACGGCAGTGGACGCGTTAACCGCGTCTTCATCAATGAGCACGACTCTTTTGCCGTCCCGATTTTTCAGAATTTGCGCCATCGCGTTCTTTATCTGCATTCTTCCGCCGATTACTACCGTCCGAGCGCCGTCCGCTACAATCTGCCTAATCTCGCCCGACAGGACGACACCGAAAAAGAAGCTGTATACCTCTTTTTTATCACTGCCGCAGAAATTCTTAAGAATTCTCACCTTGAAAAGAGCCTTGTTTACACCCTCTTTTATCGCGTAGTCGTAGCCGCGCAAAAGATAATCGTTGTCAATTTCAGAAATACCGAGGTCCACGGCGTCCTTCAGTATGGTTTGCTGCGAGAGCGCGCTTATCATCTCGCCGGTCATCATAGTCGAGAAATCAACGATTCTCCCCTCGCCGTCCACCTTTATTATTTTCGAATGCGAGCCGGGAAGTATATAGATGCACTCTCCATAATCTTCACTGATAATTCCCATCAGCTCGGTTTCCTCGCCGCGCATTACGTCAAGGCTCGCGAAGTCATCCGATGCGAGCTTCACTCCCCTTATAAACGCGAACGGAATTTCGCTGATTTCACTAAGACGAATTTTTTCTATTCCCTCGTGTAGCTCACGAATTCCGGCGGGCGCGCTGATATGCTCAAGATGGCAAAGTCCGAACTCCGAGGTAATCATACCCGATGCCAGTATGCAGGCAACGTCCTTTTCGCTAAGACGGTTTCTCTGAAGAAGCAGACCTATCGCCCGCTTTATCTCGGACTTCAATAGCTCCCCGTCCTCTATGCCGCGCCTTGCGCCGATGCCAAGCTTAACGCCGTCCGCAAGCTTGCCGTCACGAACCAAGCTGAGCCGAGTATTCGTCGTACCTCCGTCAATCGTTATATATAAGCTCATAATGCAATCACCCTCGTATATTTTTTCGCAAGCTCGCTGATTTTTTCAAAATCGTTTGCTAAAACGAGCTTTTTATCAACGATATTCGAGCCGATTCCGAAACCGGATATTCCCGCTTCCAAGTACTCGGTCATATTGTTCTCGTTTATGCCACCG
>JAZNFU010000075.1:0-4425 GCA_045576135.1 Eubacteriales bacterium | reverse complement strand
ATAGGAGATGCGTTTATGAAGTTAGATTTTAATAAGTTCAACACGGGAACCTTGTTTTTGGTAAGAACACCCGACGTGTTCCCCGAGGGATATGCCGACGAATGTTTCCGTGATATGAAGAACAATCTTCATTTTGATTATGCGGCGCTTCTTGAAACCTGGAACTGTAACGAGGGTACGGTTTGGATAAGCGACAAATTTCCACGTAGCAAATTCTGGCGCGGCGAGGAACGCGACCCGCTTGAAGAATGCTTCGTAGCTGCTGACAAATACGGAATGGCATTCTTGCCCGAGGCTGGTATGATGGACGAGGCGTTTATGCTCGCGCACCCCGAGGGAATGCGTACCGATGAGAACGGAAAGCGCCACCGCTACGGCAGAATAGGACTCGTTCCCTCCTGCCCGACGACGCTTGAATACTTAATTGCGAAGTACGATGCGCTTCTTGAAAAGTTCGGACATCACCCAAGCTGCCGCGGCGTTTGCCTGCCCTGCGAAAACGGAATCGACATTACCTACGACCGCTTCACCCAGGCGGCGTACAGAGAAAAATTCGGCAGAGATTTGCCCACGATGGACGAAATGTACGCATCGAAGGCACTCGAAAACGAAACGATGAAATTCCTTGAGGACCAGTTCTTGAATATGTACCGCGCGCTCGCACAGCACATTGAAAAAAAGTACGGTCTTCCGCTTATGCACTATCCCCTTGACATTATCAGCGCAACGAGCTTTATGCAGCCCGCAAGAATCTGTTCGGCAAGAAATATCACGATAATGGCGAGCGTGCCCGAGCTTAATCTGCTCAATATGCAGCTTCACCCGCCGGTATTCCCCAACCCCTATTTCTTCAAGCTTGAAACCGAGTATCTTATGGCGAATTGCGGCGATATTCCCTGCGTTGCTGACACGCACTTTTATCACGAGGGTGCGGCGGGACGAGTTCCGGATATGACGCCGAAGCGCAACATCGACAGCATACTTTCGACGCTCACACCCTGGGGAATTTCCTTCTTCTGCTACGGCTTTATGGCAGAGGAGCTTCCGCTTTGGAAAAAGGAGCTTAACCCGAAGGCACCCGTCTTCCGCGCGTACAGAGAAAAGAATACGGTGAAGGCTCGCAGAGAGGCTTGCCTTACCGCTATGGACTACATTGAAAAGCTCCGTCCGCTTATGGAAAACACGAGGCACTTCGCCGACCTTGCAATCTATTTCCCCGAGGAGCTTAACAACGAATTCCTTTACAGCAGCTATTCTACAGAACACGCTTTCGGTCTTCACGAGATGCTCAACGCCGTATCTATACCGGTGAAAATCACGGCTAAAATTCCCGCCTCAAAGGACGAGCAGGGGGCACTTATTTTGGATTCGGTGAAACTGCTTCCCGACTCGGACGTGCAGAATTTGAAGAAGTATCTTGCGAGCGGCGGCAAGCTCATCGTTATAGGAAAGTGCTGTGAGGAAATAGAAAAATTAGCGGGTATAAAAACAGTTCTTAGCGATGCGAAGACGGTTTGCTCGCCCACCTCGGTCTACTATAACCATTGTATGTTCCGTCTGCCCGTTGACGGCAAGCATTACGCAGAGAAAAACGGAGAGGTGCTCTACAGCTACGACGACGGTGGGGCGGCTATAACGAAGCTTGGTAACGTATTCTACTTCGGTCCGTCCGACTCTATCGGCAGATTCAGTATGTACCGCGACTTCCGCTTGGCAGAATATTGGCAAAGAATGCTCCGCGAGGCAGGTCTTGACAGCGGCGTTAAGTTCTCCAACAATTACACCGGCAGACCCGACGGACATCAGTTCACGAGCTGCGATATATACCAAAATGACAACAAGAGCTTACTTCTTATACGCAATTTCGGTGTTGAGCACTATCACGCATCGGTAGAGTGGAAGTTTCCCGATGGTATGAAAATAACGAAAGCGTATGCCGACGGTGCCGAATTCGAGTTCGCCGCAGGCGAGGAGCTTCCACTCTTTGAGCACTTCGTGGCGGTATTCGCAGAAAAGGTGGAATAAGATGTATACGAAAGAATTTTTCATAGAGGAGCTTCGCCGCTTGGGCTTCAAGCCGACCGACACGGTTTTGGTTCACTCGTCCTATAAAAAAATCGCGGGCGAGGTTGGAATCGAGGGCGGCGGCGAAACGGTAATCGACGCATTCATAGAGTATTTCGGAAAAGAGGGACTTATAATCTTCCCCACTATGAGCTGGATGCTCGGCTATTACGTCAGCGACCGCGGCGAATTCAAAGCGCCGCCGCTTGAAAATACCGAAGGCTTCAGAGAATTCGGAAATCATTTCGACGTGCGCGAAACTGCCTCGCACGGACTCGGTATACTCCCCGAGCTTTTCAGAAAAAGGGAGGGCGTCGTTCGCTCGATTTGCCCCACCTCGTCGCTTGCGGCGTACGGCCCCGACGCAAAGGAATTCTGCTCAGGTCACGAATACGCCGAAACTCCGCTCAACTGGAACTCGCCTTGGGGCAAGCTGTACGACAGAGGGGCAAAAATATTCTTCCTCGGAACAGGTATGGGCTGCAACACCTTTATGCACGTTCTTGAGGAGCACGCAGAGGTGCCCGGTATTTTAGCTCCGTACGTTTGGAATTACACCGCCGAGGATTACGACGGCAAGCTATGGAACATCTCATTCCGTCGTCACGAGCCCGACCACAATTTCTATTACAAGAAGGTCGAGCCTGAGCTTGTCGAGCGCGGCATCGCGAGGCGCGTAAAATTCGGCTCCGCCGACTCACATATAGTCGACGCGGTTGCGGAAACCAAGTATATGCTAAAACGGCTGAAGGAAGAACCGACGCTGTTTATGCACGAATATAACCGTTAAGCGTGGTTGGCGTATTTTGGCATAACCGAGGGGAACCCGTCAATTTTATTGCTTAATTTCCCTAATTCAAACGCAATTATCTTTGAGAAAATCAAGCTTGAAAACGGTAGAAAACAAAGAAAATCGAGCAAATTCGCACTTTATTTAAAGAAAAAGTTTAGGCAGGAGCTGAATCTTTAACAGATGCTCCTGCCTTTTTTTAGCGCCCTTATATTTTCGTTACCACAAGTTTTTCCGAAAGATTTTAGTCTTTATTACTCAAATCAAGTCTTTTTATGTAGCTTGACGGAGATACGCCCATTACCTCTTTAAAGACACGCGAATAATACATCGCATCCGAAAATCCCGAAAGTATTGCCACGTTTCGAATGTAGACGAGTCCCTGCTCCATTAAAAATATTGAGTGGCGTATTCGCAAATCGCGCAGATATTCCGAAAAACCCATTCCGCGATTCTTTTTAAAATAAGAGGAAATATATTTCGCATCATACCCAAGCATATCGGCAAGGGAAGAAAGCGAAAAGCTATGACTCGAAAATTTCTCGTTGGTCAAACTGATTATATTTGACAGCAAATCCTCACTACTGCCCCCGGTGCACACAACCTGACCAAGAACGTACAGCAAAACCGATTCGCCGAGGATATCGAGATTATTATAGTTCACCTTTTTGATCGCCTTTATGGCAAATTCGGTAATTTCGTCAGCCGTGTCGGATAAGTCGACAGCCGACTCACCGCTACAAAATCGGGTTCTTTCAATAATTTCATCGCCGCGCCTGCCGAAAAAGGATATATAAAAATAAGTAGACCCCTCGTCAAAATCGAGTCGGTACTCTCTATTCCTCGGAATGAAAAACGCCGTGCCACGCCTCAGATAGCTTTCCCTACCACCCGAATAAAGAATGCCACCGCCGGAGCAAATAAAACCAACGAGATAACTGTTACCGCGTGTCTTTTTCGACTTTAAAATTTCGGTTTCATAGACGAATTCGGTGCATATCAGGTCGCCCGACCTCACGTTGCTGATTTTGCATATATTTTTATCCATCTCAACACCTCTTTGGCTCTATTATATGCTCGCGATTTCGCAAAGTCAAGCGCGATAAGTAAAAAGTGCATAAATTAATGGATTTTTTCCATTTACTCAAGGGTGAAAATCTGTTAAACTACTTATATCCACAAAAAAGAGGTATGCCTTATGCTTGACAAAACTATCGAATCATTGCCCGTTTCAATGTACAAGACGGACACGGAAATCTATCCGCGCTATGAGCTTCCAAAAGGTTATCGCTTCAAATTTTATGAAAAGGGAGATGAGCTTTTATGGGCTGATATAGAGGTCGCGGTAGGACAGTACGACACGGTTAATGCGGCGCTTGAGAGCTTTCGCAAATCATTCGTTATCGGGCAAAATTTGTCACTGTCGGAGCGTATGATATTCGTCATTGACGAGAGTGGACGCGCAGTGGCAACCTCGTCGCTTTGGAACGGCACTTATCTTGGCTGTGAGCGGCAGCGTATACACTGGGTTGCGGTTACTGACGAATGTGTGGGACTCGGAATTGCCAAGG
>JAZNFU010000074.1:0-3050 GCA_045576135.1 Eubacteriales bacterium | reverse complement strand
ACAACTCCTTGGCTCACAGAACGACATGGCTACGATCCGACTTTCTGACGGTGTTATCACCGTTGAGGAGTCGAAGTCTGCAGACACATACTCCGAGGTTGTTGAGGGTATGCAGTTTGACCGCGGATACCTCTCGCCCTATATGGTTACCGACACCGACAAGATGGAGGCGGTTCTTGACGATTGCCTTATTCTCGTTACCGACAAGAAAATTTCGAATATACAGGAAATTCTTCCCCTGCTTGAGCAGATAGTTCAGTCGGGCAAGAAGCTTCTTATCGTTGCCGAGGACGTAGAGGGCGAGGCGCTTACCACGCTCGTTCTCAACAAGCTTCGCGGCACGTTCACCGTAGTAGCCGTTAAGGCTCCCGGCTTCGGCGACAGACGTAAGGAAATGCTTCGCGATATCGCGATTCTCACCGGTGCACAGGTTATCACCGAGGAGCTTGGACTTGAGCTTAAGGATGCGGGTATTGCAGAGCTTGGACGCTGCCGTCAGGTAAAGGTTACCAAGGAAAACACCATCATCGTAGACGGTGCGGGTGACAAGAACGCCATTAAGGACAGAGTCGGACAGATAAGAGCCGCTATTGACGCGACCACCTCCGAGTTTGACAGAGAAAAGCTTCTCGAGCGTCTTGCAAAGCTTGCGGGCGGCGTTGCGGTTATCAAGGTTGGTGCCGCTACCGAGGTTGAAATGAAGGAAAAGAAGCTTCGTATCGAGGACGCTCTCAACGCTACCAAGGCGGCTGTTGAGGAGGGTATCGTTGCGGGCGGCGGTACCGCGCTTATCAACGTGATGGGTGCTGTCGACAAGGTTATCGCATCGCTTGAGGGCGACGAGAAGACGGGCGCTATGATAGTTTCCCGCGCGCTCACAGCTCCTATGAAGCAGATTGCGGATAACGCCGGACTTGACGGCGCGGTTATCATTTCAAAGATTCGCGAGTCGGGTAAGGTAGGCTACGGCTTCGACACTTACAACGAAAAGTACTGCGATATGCTCGAATGCGGTATCGTAGATCCCGCTAAGGTGACTCGCTCCGCGCTTCAGAATGCGGCTTCCATCGCATCCACCGTGCTTACCACCGAGGCTGTCGTGTCGGATATTAAAGAACCGACCCCCACGCCTGCGGCTCCTGCCGGAATGGACGGAATGTACTGATATACGAACGATTTTGCAAACAAACGAGTACGTTTTGATCTGAAAATCAATATTTTATCAAGACGTGGGATAGGGGAGATATGAAATCCTCTATCCCATCTTTTTGCATTTTTCTTGCCGCCCGCTAAGTCCCGAACGCGTGGTAGCCGTGTCACCGAGCCTTGCCGCGCCCGTGATGTGCCTGCGCGTGTGCAAAATATTTTTGAAAAATACTTGAAAAATTCATAATAAAGTGATAGAATTACATAATAACAGTTTGATTTTACGAAGGTCGGTGTAAAAATGGATAAAACTTTAAAAAGAATGCTGATATGTATCGCGTTTGGCGTCGGACTTTTCGTCCTGCTCAACAATGCGTGGTCGATTTTCGGTATAGTCAAAACGATGTTCGGACTTATGATTCCGGTCGTGCTTGGCTTTATAATGGCGTTCGTTCTCAACGTTCCTATGAAGGGATTCCGCTATCTTTACGAGCTTGCCTTTAAAAAAGCGAAGCGCCGCCCACCCGACAAGGCGGTTGATATCGTATGCGTGCTTTTGGTGTTTGCGCTCGTTGCGTTTCTCTTTTGGGCTATCGTTATGCTCGCCATTCCCTCGCTTACGAAAACCGTCAGCGACGTTATCGATATAATTAAAGAGCAGATACCGAAGCTTACCGAGCTTCTTAAGGAGAACGATATCGACCCGACGATACTTGAGAGAGTTATCGATTTTCTCCATCTTGACGAGGATTATAACGTCGGAGTCAATTTCAGCAAAATTATAAATCAGGCGTTCTCGACGGTCAAGTCGATGTTCACCGCGCTCATAAACATAATATTTGCGCTGGTCGTTTGCGTGTACGCTCTGCTCAGTAAGGCGGAGCTTCATATTCAGGTAAAAAGACTCGGTTACTCGATTTTCCCGCACCGCGTCGCGCGCTACCTCGGTCACGTTTACGTTCTTATCAGAGATACCTATACGAAATTTCTCTCTGCTCAGTGTATCGAGGCGGTGATACTCGGCGTGCTTATGTACGTTGCGTTTCTGGCGTTTGGTATTCCGTACGCCGCGCTCGTTGCCGTGCTTACCGCGCTCTTTGCCTTTCTGCCTTATATCGGCGCGTTCGGCGCTTGCTTTATCGGCGCGTTCCTGACGCTCGTTTCCGCACCCGATAAGGTGCTCCTTTGCGTAATCGTTTACACCGTCGTACAGTTTACCGAAAACCAGTTTATCTATCCGCACGTCGTTGGAAATTCGGTCGGACTTACGCCTGTTTGGACGCTTATCGCGGCGCTTGTGGGCGGTAGCCTTCTCGGACTTTTCGGTATGATATTCTTTATACCCTTGGCATCGGTTATCTATACGCTTCTCGGTGAGTTTACCGCCTGGCGTCTTGCGAAAAAGAAAATCGACGCCACAACCGGTGAGTATATCTACGAGGACGGGGCGCAGGTCGAGTTTGAGTTCGACGTTGCGCCGAAAAAAGCGGAAAGCACCGAAGACGACGCAAACGCCGACGAGGGTGAGGGCTGTGCCGACTCTGCCGTTTGCGCCGAGCACGTAGAGATAGCGGCTGATGCTGCCGCTGACACCGTCGCCGACAACGCCGCGGCGGAGTAATATCGACAGAGCTTAATCAGACTTTGCCTTTAGCGTGAATTGGCGTTTAATTAAATAACGAAGCGAGGATAGCGCGTCTTGACGACGAAAACGCTATCCTCGCTTTTTGTTCTTTGTTTTTGTTAAATTCGCTTAACGACGGTCGTTTGCGATTTTACGATGCACCCCTCGGGGTATACGCCGCGAAGCGCGGTTAGGGGGTAGACCGAGGTGCCACGGCCGATAACCGTGCCGGGATTCAAAACGCACCCGCAGCCGACGTCGGCACCGTCACCGAGAAACG
>JAZNFU010000073.1:0-7433 GCA_045576135.1 Eubacteriales bacterium | reverse complement strand
AATACACGGGCTACGTCGCATCGGTATCGAGCTTTTTCGATTATTACAGATGCTCAATGGAGCTTGTCAGCGACGCGGGTGCTTGGGAATCTTTACTTTGGAAAAAGGACTCGCCGATTTATACGAGGGTGCACAATTCTGCGCCGAGCGTGTATACGGACAGCTCGTCGGTTGAAAATTCTATGATTGCAGACGAATGCGTTATCGAGGGAACTGTAATAAACTCGGTTTTGTTCAGGGGTGTAAAAGTAGGGCGCGGCGCCGTCGTTCGCAATTCGGTTTTGTTCCGCGGGTGTACGGTTGGCTCGGGTGCTACGCTCAATTGCATCGTTGCCGACAAGGACGTGTGCGTAAGCAATGGGACGGTGCTTTCGGGAAGCCAAAGGCTACCGTTTTATATTCAGAAGGGACGAAAGGTTTGATATAAAATATGAAGATATTATACGTTGCAAGTGAGTGTGCGCCGTACGCCGCGAGCGGCGGCCTCGGTGACGTAATCGGTGCGCTCCCGAAATGCGTAGCGGCTACGATGCCAAGGAGCACGGTCGAGGTTATTATACCGCTGTACGATACGGTTATGAAGAAGTACGAAGAAAAGCTAAGCTACGTGCGTGACGTTTCCTTTTCGCTTTCCTGGAGAAGCTGCACCGCCTCAATTTACAAAATTCACTCGGAGGGCGTGTGTTGTTATTTCGTAAGAAATCCGTATTATTTTAACCGCGGTGCGCTTTACGGCGAGTATGACGACGCTGAGCGATTCGCTTTCTTTTCGGCTGCCGTTATTGCGTTTATAAAATCCGAAAAAACACCGCCGAGCGTTATTCACGCGAACGATTGGCAGTGCGGACTGATACCGATATACCTGAAAACGATTTACAGCGCAGATTCGCGCCTGTGCTCGATAAAAACGCTCTTTACGATACACAATATTGAATATCAGGGAAATTTCGACGCCTCTATCCTCGGCGACGTTTTCGGCATAGGAGAGGAGCATCGTGCGCTTTTAGAGCACGGCGGACGAATAAATCTTATGAAGGGGGCAATCTGCGCCGCAGACTACGTTAATACGGTAAGTCCGAATTACGCCAACGAATTGCGGTATGATTATTTTGCATTCGGACTTGCCGATATCATATCCGCACACTCAAATAAGACGACGGGTGTAATAAACGGCATAGATTACGACGTTTTTTCACCCGAAACGGATACGAAAATATACAAAAACTACACGAGTGAAACGAGCGATACAGGGAAGCGCGAAAACAAGCTTTTACTTCAAGAGGAGCTCGGATTTGAAATAAATCCCGAAATAGCGCTTATAATAATGGTAACAAGACTCACCGAAACGAAGGGAATAGATCTCGTTATCCGTATACTTGACGAATTGCTTTGTGAGGGCGTGCAGCTTGCAATCCTCGGCAGCGGTGATAAAAAATACGAAAACGAGCTTCTTTTATGCGAAGCGAGGCAGAAAAATCTGCGCGTTAAAATCGGATTTGACAGAGATTTTTCAAAGAAGATGTACGCGGGCGCGGATATATTTCTGATGCCCTCAAGGAGCGAGCCCTGCGGTCTTTCGCAGCTGATAGCCTGCTCCTACGGCTGCATTCCCATCGTGCGCTCGGTGGGGGGACTTTACGATACCATCATACCGTACGCAGAGGAAAATGCAAACGGCTTCAGATTTGATAACTACAACGCTCACGAGCTTTTATGGGAAATAAAGCGTGCGCTCGCAGTATATAAAGATCCGGGCGCTTGGGGAAAAATCGTAAAGCGTGCTATGGAATCAGACTTTTCATGGAATAATTCTGCCAAGAAATATATATCGATTTATAAAAAATTGTGCAAAAAGGAAAGAAAATGATTAATAAGGCAACAGAAAACCATCTCAGCGGCAAAACAGAAAAAATATCCAAAGACGAGCTTAGAGAGAGAATTGAGGGAAAGCTTTTGATACGCGGAGTTTCCTACCCCACGCTCGCTACCGACGAGCAGCTTTACCGCGCGACGAGCCTTGCTGTAAAGGACGTAATGCTTGAGCGTCGAGAGGAGTTTAAGCGCCGCGCCAGAGCCAACAATTCCAAAAAGATATGCTATCTTTGTATGGAGTTTTTGGTTGGCAGGGGTCTCAAAAACGACGCTGTCAATCTCGGCATTTACGACGAGCTTTGCTCGATTTTTTCCGAGCTCGGAACGTCGTTTGAAAACATTTATTCGAACGAGTCGGACCCTGGTCTTGGCAACGGCGGTCTTGGCAGACTCGCCGCTTGCTTTATGGATTCGCTTACCGCTGGCGATTATCTTGCGGGCGGCTATTCTTTGCTTTACGAAAACGGACTTTTCAAACAAAAAATCATCGATGGGGAACAAATTGAGCTTACTGACGAGTGGCTTTTGGAATCCGGAGTACGACTCGTCCCAAAAAATGAAAAGAGCATTATCGTGCGTTTTGGGGGCAAAATCGAGGAGCGATGGGAAAACGGCGAGCATAAAATCAGCGCGTACGAATACGACGAGGTTAAGGCGGTGCCGTACGATTTACTCATACCCGGAACGCTCACGAACGCAACGAATACCATACGCCTTTGGCGAGCAAGAGCGGCTTCGGCGCCCTTTGACAGCTATACCTCGCCCGAAAATTATTTAAAGAAAATGAGTGCTGTCAACAGCGCCGAAAATATAACCAAGCAGCTGTATCCCAAGGACGATTACGACGAGGGGAAGCTTTTGCGCCTGACACAGCAATATCTGCTCGTATCGGCGTCGCTGCAAAGCATTATAAAGGACTATCTTTCGGAAAACGGCTCGCTTGCCGATTTTGAAAACAAGATAGCCATTCATATAAACGATACACACCCCGCACTCTGTATTCCGGAGCTTATGCGTATTTTGATGGACGTTTATTCTTACAGCTGGGAGGGGGCGTGGGAAATAGTGGTAAAAACCGTTTCCTACACGAATCACACGGTTATGCCCGAGGCGCTTGAGGCTTGGAGCGTTGATCTGTTTTCAATGAAGCTTCCTCGTATTTATATGATAATCTGTGAGATAAACAGAAGATTTACCGAGGACCTTTGGAATATGTATCCGGGGGATTGGGAACGAATCTCAAGAATGAGTATTATAGCCTACAATCAGGTCAGAATGGCAAACCTTTCGGTCGTAGGCTCGCATACGGTAAACGGAGTTTCCAAGCTTCACAGCGATATATTGAAGCGCACCGTTTTCCACGATTTTTATAAAATGACGCCTTGGAAATTCACCAACGTCACCAACGGAGTATTTCACAGACGATGGCTGAATAACGCAAATCCCGCGCTTTCCGCTCTTTTAGACGAGCTTATCGGCACGGAATACAGAGAAAACGCAAATTTACTCTCAAAGCTTGAAAAATACGCCGACGACGGCTGTGTGCTTGAAAGAATCGGCGAAATTAAAAGAGAAAACAAGGAGCGCTTTGCCAAGTACGTCTTCGATAAATGCGGAAAAAGGATTAGCGCCGATTCGCTGTTCGACGTTCAAATCAAGCGTATGCACGAATACAAAAGACAGCTTCTAAACCTGCTTAAAATACTCGCGCTTTACAACAAAATACTCTCAAACCCGAATATCGACCTGACGCCGCAAACCTTTATATTCGGCTGTAAGGCGGCACCGGGATATATTATGGCAAAAAGGCTTATAAAGCTTATCGTCAGACTCGCAGAGCAGATTGACAAAACTCCGAGAGTGCGTGATTTGATAAAGATAGTATTTTTAGAGGAATACAACGTATCCTTGGCTGAAATTCTTATTCCCGGCGCTGATATTTCCGAGCAAATCTCTCTCGCAGGAAAGGAAGCGAGCGGTACGGGATGTATGAAGCTTATGATGAACGGTGCTCTGACCGTTGGCACGATGGACGGCGCAAACGTCGAAATTTTCGAGGCTGTGGGGCGTGATAACGTTTATATATTCGGTCTTAACAGCGCTGAGGTCAGCGAACTTTACCGAAGCGGCTATAACTCGCGAAACTATTACCACTCATCCGAGGAGCTTCGCGGTGCAATCGACCGACTTTCGTATCCGATTGGCACGGTGGATTTTTCCTATATCGCCGACTACCTGTTAGGCTCGTCCTTCGGCGTTGCCGATCCGTTTATGTGCCTTGCCGATTTCGATTCCTACAATCACACCTACACGCGAGCAACGGAGGATTACAAGAACACGGCGCTTTGGGCTAAAAAATCCTTAATAAACACGGCGAGAAGCGGTATATTTTCATCCGACAACAGCGTGAAAAATTACGCCGATAATATTTGGCATATCAAGCCTGTCGGTAGGGGCGGTCAGTAGTTCTGCGCCTTGACGACGGAACGGAGGAGGTCAAGTGTTCAGATATCCGCAAATATACGAATACGGCACCGAGGGAAGACTTTTTTACAAAAGCGGCAAGCGTGCATCCCCGAATTGTGCCTTTAAAATAGGCGAAAAAGTAACCGTTTGTTTGAAAATTCCCATCAAAGCCGGTACTGCCACCCTTTCTCTCAGCCTATACGGCGAGGGCGGGGAATATATAAAATCCTACAAGGGCGTGTGGGTAAAGCGCGCTCGTGAATTCGATTATTACACGGTTGATTTAGTACCGAATTTGTCGGTGGGACTCTATTTTTTTGAAGCGGTTATCAAAAACGGGCGGGGGACTCTTTACGCCGTACCAAAAAACAACGGATATATTTCGCTTTCCGATAAAGAAAAGGGTGCTCGCTTTCAGCTATCCGTGTCGGACTTTAAATATCCGGCACCAAATGACAGATACGGCGGCACGCTATATCAGATTTTCACCGACCGCTTCTCAAGAGGTGACGGTATTATAAAAAAAGAAGGAGGAATATACCCCGACGCGTTCGACACGATACCCGAATATCCCGAATATCCCGGAGCGCCCTTGAAAAACAACACCCTTTGGGGCGGCAATCTTTCGGGAATTTCGGAGCGGCTCGAATATCTTAGCTCGCTCGGTGTCACGATGATTTATCTTACGCCGATTTTCGAATCGAATTCCAACCATAAATACGATACCGCCGATTATATGAAAATCGACGAAGGCTTTGGCACCGAGGAGGATTTGCGTTTGCTTGCCGAGGCGGCGGGGAAGCGCGGAATTGCCTTGATTCTCGACGGCGTTTTCAATCATACCGGTGCTGACAGCGTCTACTTCAATAAGTATTCGCGCTATTCCGCACTCGGCGCGTATAACTCAAAAGAGTCCCGATATTACCCCTGGTATGAGTTCAAAAGCTATCCCGACGAATACACATCCTGGTGGGATATAGATATTCTGCCGAGAATAAATCCCGACTCGTCGGATTTCAAAGAATTTATAGCGGGGGAGGGCGGCGTTATCGAGAAATACACCGCGCTCGGCGTCAGAGGCTTCAGGCTTGACGTTGTCGACGAGCTTTCGGACGATTTTGTCAAAAGTATACGAAAAAGGCAGGCGAGCATCGCAAAAAACAGCTTTCTTTACGGCGAGGTATGGGAGGATGCGTCGAACAAAATCGCATACGGAAGAAGAAAAAAATACTATCTCGGTGACGAGCTTGACGGCGTTATGAATTACCCTCTGCGGCGTGGAATTATCGATTTTATAATGAACCGCGGCGACGCTGCGCTCAGGTACGCCCTGACCGACGTTTATTACAACGCACCGAGAAGGATAGCCGATTTTCAAATGAACCTGCTTTCAACTCACGATACGCCGAGAATTCTAACGGTGCTCTCCGACGGTTACGACCCAACGAGAGATAACTCCACTCTCGCCGCCACGCGTATGAGCGGTGAGGAAAGGAGCCTCGCGAAAAAAAGGCTCGTATCCGCGTATATTATACTCGCAACCGTACCCGGCATACCTATGATATATTACGGTGACGAGGCGGGGGCTGAGGGTTATTCCGACCCGTTTAACAGATTGCCGTATCCGTACGGCAGTGAGGATTTTGAGCTTATATCACACTTTCAAAAAATAGGAAGACTAAGGCGGCACTCGGTATATAAGCGTGGGGATTTTAAGCTGCTTTATTTGGATTCCGAGCTGTTGATATTCGCAAGATATACGAGAAGCTACGCATACTTAACCGTCGCAAACTCAGGTGCCGAAAAAATAAAACTAAAATTCAGCACCAAAGCGAAAAATATACTTGACGGCGCTTTTCAAATGATGTATAATTTATATAAAAACGAATCCGCCGTATACAAGATCCGACATTCCGATACGATGGTTTTCAAGAAAGAAAATTCGGACACGATATGAATTTAATACTCACGGGTATGCCTGCCTCGGGTAAAAGCTGTATGGGCAGAGCATTGGCAAAAAAATTAAAAATGAATTTGGTTGATACCGACAGGCTCATAGAGAGCAATACGGGCAGACTCCTTCAGGATATTATAAACACCGACGGTCTTGACGCGTTCAAGAATCTCGAGCGCGAAACCTTGCTTTCTATCGAGGGGGACAATATGATTATCTCCACCGGCGGCAGCGCGGTCTATTACGACGACGCTATGCGGCATCTTAAAGCTATCGGTGTCGTGGCGTATCTTTACGTCGGAGTTGACCTTATCAAAAAAAGGCTCGGCGATTTTTCCAAAAGGGGAGTCGTTTTAAAGCCGGGACAGACGATTGACGATTTATACGCCGAGCGAACTGCGCTTTACGAAAAATACGCGGATATCGTCGTAAACTGTAACGGTAACGCATATCCGAAATTTCAGGCGTCGCTCGTTGACGCGCTCAAAAAACACAAAATTTAAAAAAAGCAGAGTAAGAGCAGGGAATATATTCTCCCAAGTCAGCTCTTGCTCTGCTTGCATTTTTCAGATTTTTCCGTCGTTATCACGTGTTATACGCTTCGGCATATTTTTTTCAAGGCACGCTCAAAGCCGTCTATTTCTTCGTGCGTGTTAAGATAAGAAAAGGATATTCTTACCGTACCTCCGTTTTCGGTCCCGAGCTGCCGATGAGCCGACGGCGCACAGTGAAGACCTCCGCGCAGGCATACGCCGTATTCGTCGAAAAGCCCCGCCACACTGGAGGACGGAAGGTTAAAAAGATTAAACGAAACGATGCCGTTATCGCCGCACAGAAAGCTTACACGGCTATATCGGGACAGCAAATCCTTAGTCCTTCTCGTAAGCTCGTTTATACGGCTTTCTATATTTTCAATACCTATACCGTTTATAAAATTGATACCGCAGCGCAGAGCTACTATCGACGGAGTCGGCAGAGTGCCCGCCTCGTATCTTTCGGGCAGATACGGCGGCATCAAAGCACTTTTACTGTCACTTCCGCTACCGCCCTCAATAAACTCTCCCTCTCGAAGTCCGTTTTTAAAATAGACAAATCCCGAGCCCTGAATACCAAACAAAGCCTTGTGTCCGGGAGCGCATAG
>JAZNFU010000072.1:0-3648 GCA_045576135.1 Eubacteriales bacterium | reverse complement strand
GGCAAGACCAAAGGTTATCCTGTTTCCGAAAAGGAAGCTGCAGAAATAAAAATACAAATAGAAAAACGCAGAGCTTTACAAAAAGAATTGCGCGCGCTCGAAAAGAAATCCAACGCAACCTCTTCGGCACCAAGCAATAATGATTCGTTTAAAACGGTTGTTGTCTTGGGAGATGATCTTGCAACCACAGTCGAGAGCGTCAAAAAATGGCGCAAGCGTGCTTGCTATAATAGTTTAATCAAATATCTTGATGCCCCCGTAGCAGACCGAGTTTGCCTTGTTTACGGACTGCGTAGAACCGGTAAAACGACTATGCTTAGGCAGGCTATTGCCGATATGAGTAAAGAAAAGTTTGCAAAATGCGCTTATATCAAGGCTCGTACAAGCGACACGATGGCAGATATTAATCACGACCTCAAGGCACTTTCTGCGCTTGGATATAAATATATCTTTATCGATGAAGTCACTTTGATGCAGGATTTTGTAGACTCCGCAGCCCTCTTCTCTGATGTTTTTGCAGCGCAAGGAATGAAGATCGTTCTTTCGGGTACGGATTCTCTCGGATTTTGGTTTGCTGCAAACGAAGAGCTTTATGATCGTGCTACAATGATACACACAACCTGGATATCCTTCAAGGAGCACAGTTATCTTCTTGGCATCAACGATATCGACGAATATATACGTTACGGTGGTACGTTGCGTGTCGGTGAAACCAACTTTGGCGACGTTATCGATGACGATGCGTCCTTCCGCGATGATGAATCCTCAAGACGTTATATTGACACGTCTATTGCAAGAAATATTCAGCATAGCTTGTCCTGCTACAAGGACGGCGGTCATTTCAAAGGCTTATATGAGCTTTATCAAAACGGGGAGTTGACCGGAGCTATCAACCGCATTATAGAAGATATGAACCACGACTTTCTCGTATCCGTGCTCGATAGAGATTTTGAATCTCACGATTACGGCGAGGCAGCAAGCAACCTTCGTCGCGCACGAGAAGTTGGCGAAAGAACCGATATACTTGATAGAATCAACAAAAATGATATAACGAGTCACTTAATGCAAATCCTCGAGATACGCAACAAAAATGCGTTGAACACTACTTTAACCGAGGCACACGTTTCGGAAATCAAAGCTTACCTCAAGGTTCTCGACCTCATCGAAGGCTCCGGGGTTCTTTCGATTTTCGGCGGTGTTCCTGCTGAATATACAATATTTACACAACCCGGTATGAGATTCTGTCAAGCACAAGCACTCGTTTATTCGCTTATGCAAAACTCAGAGTTTTTGAGTGCAGCAAGCGAGTATGAAAAAATGCTTGTAACAAATAAGATCCTGGATAGCGTTCGCGGTAGAATGATGGAGGATATCGTTCTTCTCGAAACCGCAAAATCGCTTGGAAAGCGTTATCGTGTGTTCAAGCTTACCTTCCTTGCCGGTGAGTTTGATATGGTTATCTACGATACCGAGAACAACTCTTGCGAAATTTACGAAATCAAACATTCAAAGGAGCGTGTTCCGGAACAATACCGTCATATCAACGATCCCGAAAAGCTTGCCGAAACTGAGCGCAAATACGGTCGTATTACGAAGCGGGCTGTTATATACCGTGGCGATGCTTATCGCGAAGACAACGGTGTTGAATATATAAATGTCGAAGATTATTTAAATTCACTATGATAAATAGAGGCACAGCTAACGGATTATCCGTCTGTTGACTGTGCTTTTATATTATTCCGAACAACGCAAGCGAACAATACCGTTTTCATTATTCGTTTTGATTTTATATCGTTCGTTTACAGCCGTATTATTCGTTAATATTCCGTGCTTTAAATTAAAAATTCCAATGCGGCGCGATACGCAGGACGGCGTTCGTTGAGCAATTCGGCAAGGTCGCAAACGGCAATATAATCCTAATCTTTAGCAATAGCGTTATTGACAATATCGGGTTTTGTAGTTTAAAATAAAAGCAAACGAGGAAAGGAAAAGCACGATATGAACGAAAAGGAAATTCTTCACGGAATACGCATAGGAAGACACGATTTTCATCCCGAGGAAGTGATGGGGTGGATAGATAAAAACGTGATAGGCTACGGCTTAAACTTTATGCGCTTCAGCGTACGAGGCACGAAGGTAGAGCCCGCTTATTTTGAAAAATGGGCAAAATATCTATCGGATAACGAAATATACTTTATGTTCCAAGGACACACTAAGGAGGAAATGGGCTTCGAGCGTAAAACCGCCCTTATGATGAAAAGAATTGCGGGCAAATACTATCTCGGTAATTTGTGCGCCTCCGAGCTTGGCTCAAAATACGCCTGCAACAACATCGACCTCGGTAAGACGTTTGACGGAAAAACGCTCACCGACGGAAAAAGAAATCTTGAGCAGAAGCTTGACGATGCAATAGCTGCGGCATTTTACGATGAATCTATCGCTACGGTTCCGATTGAGGCGACATCCTTGATTTCAACGATAGCCGAAAAGAGTGATTTTCCGCTGCTTGAAACGCTTTGCGGTGACACGGAGGTTATGATTCCTCTGACGCGCGGTGTAGCGCGCACGTTTGGCAAGGAGCGTTGGGGCACTTATATGGCTCACGAATGGTATGCGGGAACGAGAAACCTCGACCCGCTCAAAATGAAGCGTCTGCCCATCGCTTACCGCTACGCATATATGTCCGGCTCCAATATGTTCGTTCTCGAAAGCGGAAACGAGGACGTCTGCTCGCAGGATACCTATCGAGAGGACAGACTTGGCTACGACCACGAAATATGCAAACAATACCGTTCATTTTTAAAGGAATTCGGCGAATTTATAAAGAAAGACAAGCGTCCGTTCGGCAATCCACGGGTGAAGTTTGCATTCGTACAGGGCAATCTTGACGGATACAGTCCGTTCAGAATGGGCGGATACCTTTGGAACTGTCATAATAACGACGAGTTCGCTTACGGCACACCCGAGTATATGTGGCGTATATTCGACAGCATCGCGACCAAACGCACCTGGTGCGATATGCACAACTTCGGAAAGGCGGATTTAAGCGGTGCCCCGGGCTACGGTCTTTACGATATTATACCCGCAACAGCACCGTACGAGGTGATGTCAAAATACGATTATCTCGTTTTCGTCGGCTGGAACACTATGACCGAGGAAATTTACGAAAATCTTAAAAAATTCGTCACGGGCGGCGGCAAGCTCTTTATGACCGCGGTGCACCTTAACACCTCGGACACGCGCGACGGCAAGATAAGCCTTATTCACGGCGGCAAAGTTTCCGACCTTTTCGGCTGCAATCTCGATGCACAAAATCCGATTTACGCAAACCGCACCTACACCTTCTTCGAAAGCGCTCTTCCAAACGTCACCTATCCCTTCTGTATGGACTGGTTCCCCGAGGGATACTTGAATTACGCACGCGTGAGCGACTGTCGGGCGAACGAAGCGGGAAAGCTGTGCACGAAGGCACTTATGCGTTACACCGAGGAGCAGTTCAACGCTATGGACTCGTGGCTTATCGAGAACAAGTGCGGCGACGGATACGCTATACTTATGACGAGCCTTGATTATCCCGGCGGTGCGGGCTTTGCGGCTTACAAAACGGTAGTGCGCGCGCTTATGACGGCAAGCCACGAGGAAGCCGAC
>JAZNFU010000071.1:0-11176 GCA_045576135.1 Eubacteriales bacterium | reverse complement strand
TGCACTGCTCGTATTTTTTGAGTATTTTATAGTTCTTTTCGTATTTGCATACGTTGCATCTTTCGGCGGAAGACGGCGCGGAAAGCGCGCGAACGAGCAGGCGATAATTAAGGTCTATATCCGCTATGCAGTATCCTTTTTCGGTGGCGTCCGCGACGAGCGGAACTCTCGTTTCCGGGCACATTACGGCGCACGCCTTAAGGTTGGGGCTTGAGCTTACGATATAGGTGTCGGTATCCTTTGCGCGCATACCGTTTTGGTCGGCGTGGAAGCCGAGGGTGGGGTTAAGAATTATCTCAACGCCGTCGCGCGCGGCAAGGCTTACGAATTCGGGGAAGAACAAATCCCAACAGATTGCAAAGCCTATTCTTCCGAAATCCGCATCGTAGGTTACGATTTCCTCACCGGGTATTATACCTGCGGCAAGCTCCTTCATAGTCGGGTGGGTTTTATGATAGTTTGCGACTATTTTACCGTTTCTGTCGATAAGCGGCGAGGAGTTGTAATAATATCCGTTATCGTCTGTTTCGTGGATGGAGAAGCAAAGATAGGTGTTATGCTTTTTTGCCATATCGCAAAGAAGCTTTATTTCGGGGCTGTCAAGGCGCAAATAGTCGATGCCCGGCTTTTCAAGCTCGACTCCGAGCGTGTAGAATATCTCGGTTAAAAGCACGAGGTCCGGGTGCTCCTTTGTGCAAACCTCATCTATTTTTGCGAGCGCCGCGTCAAGATTGTCGCGCAGCGTTCTTTTCTTTCCCTCGGGAAGCTTGGGCGTTACGTCAAGCGATGCCACCCTTACCATTCTCGGCTCGTACTTTTCAAGCTCGGTGTAGGTGGGGTTGTAGATTTTTACGCTGTTGCCCGAAAATCCGCGGACGAGCACGGCGATATCAAGTCTGTCAGCTCCCTCGGGCACGAGCGAGAGCCTCGTATCGTCAACGTACTGGCGCAGAAGCTCGGCGTCGCCCTTGTAATAAATTTCGTAGATTTTAATTTCGGTGTCGGGGTTGGAGCTTTCGATTTTCACGTCTATTTTAGCGTAGTGCTTTTCTCTTACCGTGCCGAGCGTGGTAACTATTCGCGCCAGCGAATAGGACGAGTCCTTGAGCGTTACCTCAGCGCAGCAATCCTTAATTTTGACGCCTGCCTCGATTGCCGCATTTTCAAACAGATTTTCTAATTTCCACATAACGAATTCCTTTCATCGTGACGTTTTGTCGCCGCTTAAATCGGGGTGGGCAGGACTACCGTAAAGGTTACGCTCTTACCGTCCTCGCTCGCGGCACTTATTTTTCCTTTGTGATTTTGGACTATGGATTTTGCCAAGGAAAGTCCTATTCCAAAGCCACCCTTACCCGAATTTCTTGAATTATCTCTGCGGTAAAAGCGGTTGAAAAGGACGTTCAGGTTTCCGACCTCAATGCTGTCGGTAGCGTTGGAAACCGTGAGAATTGCGCCGAGCGCGGTCCTTTCAAGGTTCAGGGTGATTTCGGTTTCCTCGCTCGAATATTTAATAGCGTTATCAAGAAGTATCGAGCATAGCTGTGCGATATCGTTTTTAGCGCCCTTCAGCAAAATATCCGGCTCGGTGTAATAAACGAGTGACTTGCCTTGCGTCTGTGCGACCGTGCTCCAGCTTTCCGCAATTTCCGAAACCGTGTCCGAAAGCGAGAATTGGCTGTGCATTGAGCTTTGCGCACCCTCCTCCATACGCGAGAGTCTTATAAGGTTTTCGGTGAGCTTGGTCAGCCTCGTCGACTGATTTTTTATACTTTCTGTCCATTGGCTCTCGCCGCTTTCTATCTCGATGACCTCGGCGTTTGCCTTTATTATCGCAAGCGGAGTCTTAAGCTCGTGTCCTGCGTCGGTTATAAAGCGACGCTGTTTTTCATAGCTTTCGATAATCGGCTTGAATATGTAGTTGGCAAGTATTATGAGCAGTGCGAAAATCACGGCTATACCGATAAGGCTGATAACGATGCTTGAGGTTAAAAAGGACTGAAAGGCGTCAAGCTCGCGCGATACGTCGAGAAAGACGTATATAACCTTCTGCTCGTGGCGAATGGCTCTGTATTTATATTCCTCGTGGTATCCCTCGTCGCTGGAATTGATAAACGCCTCCGCGGCGTATTTTACAGCCTGCTCGTTGGTAAGTCTTGCCACGCGGCGTATGTCGGTTCCTATAATTGCTCCGTCGTTTCTCAACGTCACCGTGAAGTAACGGATATCGTACGGCGTTTCCTCGTCGATTACGCCGTCTGTTTCGTCCGATTCGTCGTCATCCGGCTCGGACGGCTCGCTCGTTTCGGGTAAAAGATTATCGGATTTTGCAATAAAGTCAAGACGGATATTAGAGCGCTCGTCGGTGTTGAAATAGTTAACCGTGTTAATAATTGCCACGAAAACCGCGATTACCGCGACGACTATGAGCATAACCGCCCCGATGTACTTTTTCTTAATTTCAGCTATCATCTTCTACAACCAGCGAGTAGCCTGCGTTTCTGTGAGATTTTATAACCGCATTCGAGCCTATTTTTTCAAGCTTTTTTCGAACGTACGAGATGTATACCCAAAGCACGTTTTGGTCCGTGTCGGTATCGTCCCAAATTTTTTCAAGAAGCGCGCCTTGCGAAATAATTTTTTCGCCCGTTCTCATAAGCTCGTAAATGATTTGGAATTCCTTGTTTGCAAGCACGAGAGTGCCGCGCGGTGCGCTTATTTTGTAGGCTTTCGTGTCAAGAGTCGTATTACCCACCGTGATAGTGGCGGACTCGACGGTCAGCTCGCGTCTCGTTATCGCGCGTATTCTTGCGAGTAGCTCCTTTGAGGAAAAGGGCTTGGTGATATAATCGTCCGCGCCCGTATCGAGTCCCAGTACCTTGTCGTCGGTTTCGGACTTTGCGGTGAGAAATATAACGGGCGTGCGGTTGCCTTCCTTTCGCATTTTGCGAAGAACCTCAAGTCCGTCAAGCTTCGGCATCATAATGTCGAGAATTACGGCGTCGTACGAGCCGCAGCGAAGCATTTCAAGCGCCGCCTCGCCGTCGTTTGCCATATCGGTGTCGTAGCCCGAATGGCGCAATATGGCGCAAAGCGGGTTTGCAAGCTCGATTTCGTCCTCTGCGAGTAAAAGTCGCATATTTGAATCCTCCTTTTTGGATAATCGAAAATAAAGTGCTGATTTCTCGTATCAAATCGCACGAATCCTATAAGTGAAGCTCAAAGGGGTCTGAAGTCTATTTTATCAATCAATTTTAAGCCGTATTGCTCGGCTAATTTTTTTGCCGCTGCGCGACAGTTCATATTAAGAAGCGCTCTCGGTGTGTGCGCGTCCGCACCGATAATAACCGACGGCTTCAGCGGTGCGGCTATTTCCCAAAAGCGCCTGTTGGGGTAGGTCCTGCCCTCGTAAAGACCCAAAAGATTGATTTCAAGCGGCACGCCGTAGCGGTTGGCACACTCGACGAGTCTTGCCGTTTCGTGCTCGTAAAGGGCGTCGTTGTCCCCCGTGTAGTTGAGTAGGTCCGGGTGCGCGAAATAGGAAAATTTCTCGGTTTCGATAGCGGCGATGCACACGTCGGTATAGCATTTCAGCGTTTCGTCGCCGGCGGGTGCGAATGCGTGCGCGTCCTTGGTGGCTTCGTCACGGGTAAAGTGCTGACCGAGAACGAGATATTCTATGCCGACCTCGCGCCAAAGCTTTAAGGATTTTTCAAATATACTTGGATAGTATTCAGCCTCAAAGCCGAGGTGAATTTCTATTTTGTCGGAGTAAAGGCGTGCCAAACGGCGTAACGAATCGGCGTATTCGTGAGCTTGTGACGGCAGCATCTTGTAGTAGGATTCGTAGCCGTCCTCGTAGTAGTACGGTGCGTGGTCGGAAAAGCCGAGTATCGAGTATCCCGCCTCCACAGCCGCCTTAACGTATTCTTCGTCCGTGCCGTTTGCGTGATGGCATCTGTTAGTGTGAGTGTGATAGTTTGTGAGCATTTTTACCTCTGCATTACAACTAAAGTTTGCATTTTGCGCTATTTTGCGTTAATCAGTCCCTTGCAACGCCTGTTTTTCTTGCCGCGTCGGCGACAGCCTTTGCGACGGCGGCGGCAACTCGCTTGTCAAGCGGCGGAGGTATAATATTATCCTCCGAAAGCTCGTTCTCGGGTATAAGAGAGGAAAGAGCCATAGTTGCGGCAACCTTCATTTCCTCGTTTATTTCTTTTGCGCGGCAGTCGAGCGCGCCTCTGAAAATTCCGGGGAAGGCGAGGACGTTGTTTATCTGATTTTTGAAATCCGAGCGTCCCGTGCCGACGATTTTAGCACCCGCCGCGAGAGCCTTATCGGGCATAATTTCGGGCGTTGGGTTTGCCATCGGGAATACTATCGCGTCGGGCGCCATAGAGCGTACCATATCCTCGCTTACTGTACCGGGTGCGCTTACGCCGACGAACACGTCAGCACCAGCCATAGCGTCCGAAAGGCTACCGCGAAGATAATCGCCGTTAGTATCTGCGGCAAGCTGTGCGTGCGCGGGCGACAGAGTGTTATCCGTGCGGCAGAGTATGCCGAATCTGTCGACCATAACGATGTTTTTCGCGCCGAGATTCATAAGGTGGCGGCAGATTGCCGTTCCCGCGCTACCCGCTCCGTTTATAACTATTCTGACCGACTCGATTTTCTTTTTCACGACGCGCAGAGCGTTTATGAGCGCCGCACCGACCACTATCGCCGTTCCGTGCTGGTCGTCGTGGAACACCGGGATATCACAGACCTCCTTAAGCCGTCTTTCGACCTCAAAGCAACGAGGGGCTGAAATATCCTCAAGGTTTATACCGCCGAACGAGAGACTGATAAGCTGAATTGCTCTCACAAGCTCGTCCGTGTCCTTCGTGTTAACGCAGATAGGGAAGGCGTCGACGTCGGCAAACTCCTTGAAAAGAGCGCATTTTCCTTCCATAACCGGCATAGCTGCCGACGGGCCGATATCGCCAAGACCGAGCACCGCGCTTCCGTCGGTTATCACCGCAACGAGATTGCTTCTTCGCGTAAGGCGAAACGCCTCGTCGGGATTTTCTTTTATTTTAAGGCACGCCTCGGCAACGCCGGGGGTGTATGCAAGCGAAAGGTCCTCACGCGTTTCAATCTTAGCGCGAGAGATTACCTCTATTTTACCTTGCCATTCGTAGTGTTTTTTAAGTGATTTTTCTCTGATATCCATTTTAAACCATATCCTCTATGCGATATACCTCGTCGAATTTTTCCGGGTCGATTATTCCAAGCCGCTCGCCCGCTTCTTTCAGCGAAATTCCCTCGGCGTGAGCGAGCTTGACTATTTTTGCGGTGTTCTCGTATCCGACGTGCGGATTGAGCGCGGTTGCCGACATAAGCGAGCGCTGTGCGTAGCTTCTCATTTTTTCCTTGTCCGCGACGATTCCCGAAGCGCAGCGCTCGGTAAACGAACGTACTGCCGCCGAAAGAAGCTCGGCTGACTCGAGGAAGGTTGCGATTGTGACGGGCATATATACGTTAAGCTCGAAATTGCCCTGCGACGCCGCAAAGCCGAGTGCCGCATCGTTACCCATAACGCGCACGCATACCATAGTAAGTGCCTCGCATTGCGTGGGGTTGACCTTGCCGGGCATAATAGACGAGCCGGGCTCGTTTTCGGGTATTTTTATCTCGCCGAAGCCGCAGCGCGGTCCGCTTGCGAGAAATCTTACGTCGTTTGCGATTTTCATAAGGTCTGCCGCCACCGCCTTCATAGCACCGTGAGCAAAAACGAGCTCCGAGCGCGAGGTGAGCGCGTGGAATTTATTTTTTTCCTCGGAGAATTCGGTTCCGAGAATTTCCGAAAGATTGCGCGCGGCAAGCTTTCCAAAGCCGTGCGGCGCGTTGAGCCCCGTGCCGACGGCAGTACCGCCGAGTGCGATTTTCGAAAGCTTTGCCATAGCGTCCTCAAGCATTTCTATACCGTATTCCACCGACGAGCGCCAGCCGCTTATCTCTTGTGCGAAGGTTATCGGCGTCGCATCTTGAAGATGCGTTCTGCCGGTTTTTACAGCGTCGCGGTTTTCGCCTTCAAGACGGGAAAATGCGGAGCAAAGCTCGGTGAGCGAATCGATAAGTCCCCTTATCGCAATAACCGCCGATACGTGCATCGCGCTCGGGAAAATATCGTTTGACGACTGCGACATATTGACGTCGTCGTTGGGGTGGAGCTTAACGCCGCTCGCCTCTGTGCCGCGATTTGCGATAACCTCGTTGACGTTCATATTCGTCTGCGTTCCGCTTCCCGTCTGATATATGCGAAGCGGAAAATGCGAGTCAAGCTTGCCCGAACGGATTTCGGTAACCGCAATCTCGATGGCGCGGAGCTTTTCATCGGTCATTTTGCACGGCAAAAGCTCGGCGTTTGCCATCGCTCCCGCAAGCTTCAGGGCGGCAAGCGCGTATATTATTTCCATCGGAATACGTGCACCGATGGTGAAATTCCTGCGACTTCGCTCGGTTGCCGCACCCCAGTATTTATCCTTTTGTACCTCAATTTCACCCATTGAGTCGTGTTCGATACGATATTCCATACGAGCCTCTGTATACTTTTTCGGCTTCAAGCCGTTCTTTGAAAATTCAGCGTACGGTACGCCACCCGAGCGCCTACGGGTATATTTTAGCACACTAGCGCGTTATTTTCAAGTATTATTAAAAAAATAAAAAAACAAGGACGCCCGATAGCAAGCGTCCTTAGCCTGATGTTCTTTTTTTGGAAACGAGTGCCGTTGCCTTGATACGAACCGTGCGTAAAACGCAAAATTTACACAATATGACAATGAATATTTACATATTTTAAGCTTTTGTCACAGAATCACGGTTGGCGTAAGCGATTTTATAAAGCTCCTCGGCGGCAAGGCGAGCCTTTGCAACGTAATCTCCCTTGACGGTGGGGAAGCAGTAGTAGAGGGTGTCGTTGTTGCCGATACAGATGGTGTCGGCTATCTCGTACCAGTTAAAGTCGGAGTAAAGTCCGTAGGATGCCAGCGGCTTTTGCTCGTAATTTAATTCTCCGTCACAGCCGACGAGTCGGAAGCCGCCCAAGTCGTGAGTGAGCACTCCCTCGCCGACGTCGTAAAGGCACTTGATGCCTCTCATCATAAATATCTTAACCGGAAGCTCCATACGGTATTTTCCGCTTTCAATCTCGCGCCGTACCTCCTCGCGCTCCCAGGCGTACCAATCGGGAATATGAGTGAAATCCGCGGGCGCGCCGATGCCCTCGAGCGCACCGTACTCGGTAAGCGTGTGCGTTTTTCCGCAGGACGTGCAGGTGAGATTTATTCCCTTGCCCTTCATTTTTCCCTCGGCCTTGCAGGCGGGGCACTTGTAAAGAACGCGGTTGAGGTAGTCTGCGCGTGTCGGCTCGTCCACCTTTATTTGATTTTCCTGTTGCCAACGGAAATTGTCAAAGGAAAACTTCTCGGCTAAGAGCGCGTCGATTTTCTCTGCGCTCCATTCCTTTGCCTCCTCGGCGCTCAGAAGATATTCCTGCGTTGCGGAAACCTTTACCTTGCGTCTTTGAAGATTGTTGTAAAGCGGGTCGCGGGTGAAAGCGCCGTGGGTCGTGACCATAACCACCGGCACGCCGAGCATCTTTATGCACTTTCCAAGCGTGTTCGGCAGCGTCGTCGCCGTGCCGTCGAAGCTGTAGCTCGCCTCGGGGAATATAACGACCGAGCTTTTGTATTTACGAAGAACGTGCATCATATCTCTCACCAGCGTCGCATCGTTTACGAATTTTTTGGTGGGAATACAGCCGAGCGCCCGTATAAGCCAGCTCATACCCGCAAAGCAGTCGGTGGTGGCTACGATGTTGTAGGGGCGGGAGGCGAACATATGCGAAACTATTTCAAGGTCGATAAAGCTTGAGTGATTCATAAGAATCAGCGCGGGCTCGCGTTTGCCGAGCCGTTCCATACCTATCTTATCATAGGTGAATTTCGTGGCGAAAAGGTCGGGCAGGGAAACGAGCTGTAAGAGCTTTCTGAAAAACCAGCTCTGCTTCATAGGACGGCAGTGCGGCTCCTTCGGCATCGCCGCAACCTCGGCGTAGCTTTTCTTTATCGGTTTTATTTTCATAAAAAGTCCTCTCTTAGTGTCGAGAATTACTGAAAAACAATTACAATATAACACAGATTTCGTCATATGTCAAGCGTGTAGCAAATCGACAGCCTCGGGTGGCGGTAAATCAGCTCTTTTTGACGGATTTTCGGTACGCGCCCGGAGTCATACCCGAATGCTTTTTGAAAAAGCTGTTGAAATAGTATTCGTTATTGAAGGAAAGACGCGCGCTTATCTCTTTCAGCGGCAAATCGGTTTCGGCGAGCAAATTCTCGATTTGCTTACAGCGCTGTTGTCTGATGTATTCGGCGACGGGCGGGCTTTGCGACGCCGAAAACAGTCTTGCAAGCTGCTTTGGACTTATACAGCAATAGTCGGCAACCTCTCTGACCGTAACCGCCCTGCCTGCGTTGTCCTTGACGTATTGCTTGGCGAGCAAAACGCGCGCGTCGGCTTCGTCCTCGGGGTCCGTCCTCTCGGGCGGCTCGGAAATAAAGCACCGCATAAGCTGTATGACGCATTCTAAAGCGCGGTTTTCTATAAGCGTTTCGCCGAGATACCGCGCCTCGCGTCCTTCACGCCCTATTGCCTCGATGCACTCGGTGAGCTCTGGGGGCGTTTTCATTCGTACGTGGGGCGGAATTTCCGCACGGAGCAGCCGAGAGTCCTCCAACAGACAGAAGGTCAGGGTATCCTTTTTCGCGTTCTCGGTTTCGCCGCTTGAAAAATGCTTAACGTAGGGAGAAATAAGCAAAAGCTCACCCTGCGGAACGCATACCGACATGTCCTCGACGGTGTAAACGTATTGACCGCTGCTTACTATATGCACCTCAAAGCCTGTGTGGTGGTGCGAGGTTCTGAGAGTGTTTTTTCTATCCTTAAAGGATAAGCTTTTTAAATGGAACTGCGAAATACCGAGCGAACTCAGCACCGAGGTATCGTTGCTTTCGTTTTTTTGCTTAAAAAGTATTTTCATCTTGACCTCCGAGGACTTAACAAGGCAGAGCACAGCGAAAGACGCTGAAATTTATCGCCGCAAGGCTTGTTCGTTTCGCTTAAATTGTAACACAAATGGGTAGAATTTTCAATACTAAATGTCCCGCTTTTATAAAAATATGTCTTGGGTATGGATTGAATTTGGACGGATAGCTCTGTATAATGTATATCAGTTGGCGCGCCTCGTTTTCGGCGAGGGCGGATAAACGAGGGGGATTTATTGTGGATATTTTAACTACTATGATAACGCCGTATCTCAAAAACGGCGAGATCGATTACGCTACGGCGGAAAAATACGTTGATTTTTATTTTGAAAACGGACTTGACGGTATTTTTGCCATTTGCCAATCAAGCGAAATATTTTGGATGAGTCTGGAGGAGCGTGTAAGGCTCAACAGCCTCGTATATCGGAGGGCGAAGGAGCTTGAGAAAAAGCACGGGCGTAGCTTCACCGTCGTTTCGTCGGGGCATATTTCGGATACCCACGAGGAGCAGGTGCGGGAGCTTAACGCTATATGGGAATCGGGCACGGATGCGCTCATTCTCATTACCAACCGACTTGACCCCGAAAATCTCGGTGACGACGTGTTTATAGAGAATGCCGAGCGGCTGATAGCCGAGCTGCCCTGCGACGTGAAGCTCGGACTTTACGAGTGTCCGTATCCTTATAAGCGGCTTGTTACACCCAAAATACTCAAATGGTGTATGTCCACGGGCAAATTCTATTATATGAAGGACACCTGCTGTGACGCGGCGGTTATCGCCGAGAGAGTAAAGCTCCTATCGGGCAGCGGCTTTAAGCTGCTTAACGCCAACTGTCAGACACTTCTTGAAACTATGCGTGCGGGCGCTGACGGCTACTGCGGAATTATGTGCAATTTCCACCCGGCACTCTACGCGTGGCTCGGCGAGAATTTTGATAAAGATCCGGAAATGGCGGACCTCGTTCAATCGGTGATAGGTACGTTTGGTTTTACCGAGGTCGGACTTCCGTATCCGCTTACCGCAAAATATCATATGAGACTTTGCGGTATACCAACCGAGAATATAGCGAGAAACCGAAAGAGCGACGAGCTTGGCGAATACGCAAAAAGCTGTATGCGCCAAATGAAGCTTGCGACGGATGCGCTAGAAGCGCGGCTTGAACGAAGCTGATGAAGTTTTTCGCTTTGGAAAAGTCCTGTAAAATGCGAGCTGCTGCGTTTGGACACAACCGATAAAAAACGGGCCTGTCGCATTTAGGCAGAACCAAATAAAAAACGGCAGAAACATTGTCATAAAAACAGTGTTTCTGTCGCTTCTTTATGCAAATTTAAGAAATTATGGTTGAAAACCTGCGGTTTTCTTGTTTTTGTTAAAGTTTTTTATTCTATCCTCGTTTCCTCGCTCAGCGTACCCTTGTACGCCTCTCGCTCCTTAGCCAAGGATTTCTGCTCCAAATTCGTTCGCCCCGAGGTTCTGTTCTCATTAAGAATTCGCTAAAGATACAATTCTGACCGTGTTTTTTCGTGTTTTTGTCTTGATTTATTTGAATTCTTAATGAGAAAGTCCCCTTCGTTTTTTTGCTTTGAAGGTCTGTTTGATTTTGTAAACCGTCGAAACGTCAGATGCTTGATCAAGCTTGCGAAAAACCGCGATTATGCAAAGTATTGTTTGTAATTTTCGACCTTAAAGAAGCAAACGGTGTTGTTATTGTGGAAATCCATTGCGCCGTTTGACGCGGTTCTCGTGACCAAAACGATGTCCTCGCCGTCGAACGCCATATCGGGATCGGAATAGGCGATATCCTTTATACCCGGCGTTTCGTCGCCGCGAGCGTCAACGATGCGTACGGCGTTTTTCCAATTCACACCGTCGGTTGATACGGCGAGCGTGAGAATAGAGCGAAGCTTGTGGTCGGGGGTCGATTCGTTACCTATCATAACGTAGCCGAGTCCCGTCGGCTCCTTCATAATTATAAACTTGTTATGCAAGCCGCAGGGGATATTTATAACTCGGTCGTGAACCAAGGGTGCTTCGGGATTTTTAGAGTCCGCCAGCCTTACCATCGCGACGTTGTAGGTTTCGTAGG
>JAZNFU010000070.1:0-6574 GCA_045576135.1 Eubacteriales bacterium | reverse complement strand
GGTTTTGGTTACGGTACCCTCGTAGGTTTCGCCTACAACGGGCTCAAATACGATAGCCTCGATAATAGCCTTTGCCATATCGGCGCTTGCCTTATCTACTGCTGCGATAAATACGGTTCCGTCGTCGTGGATATCAATCTTTGCACCGGTATCAGCAACTATCTTCTGAATAACCTTTCCGCCGCTACCGATAACCTCGCGAATCTTATCAGGATCGATATTCATCGTAAGCATCTTGGGAGCGTACTTGGAAACCTCAGCGCGAGGCTGGGGAATTGCGGCAAGAAGAATCTTGTCTATAATCTCATCTCTACCCTGGTGAGTAGTTTCGAGTGCGCGCTTAATAATTTCGGGAGTAAGACCGTCAACCTTAAGGTCCATCTGAATAGAGGTAATACCCTTGTGAGTACCCGCAACCTTGAAGTCCATATCTCCGTAGAAGTCCTCAAGACCCTGAATGTCTATCATAGTATCCCAAGAGCCGTCCTCAGCGGTGATAAGACCGCAGGAGATACCTGCAACCGGAGCCTTAATCGGAACACCCGCATCCATAAGAGCAAGGGTGGAACCGCAAACAGAGCCCTGCGAGGTAGAGCCGTTAGAGCTTACAACCTCGGATACAAGACGAATAGCGTAGGGGAACTCCTCCTCGGAGGGAAGAACGGGAACGAGAGAGCGCTCAGCAAGCGCACCGTGACCTATCTCACGGCGTCCGGGGCTTCTCTGTGCCTTTGCCTCACCGGTGGAATAGCCGGGCATATTGTAGTGGTGCATATATCTCTTGGTATCCTCGTCGTCAAGGCCCTCAAGCTTCTGTGCATCCGAAAGAGTACCAAGCGTTGCAATCGTAAGAACCTGAGTCTGACCGCGAGTGAACAAGCCGGAGCCGTGTACTCTCGGAATAACGCCAACCTCTGCTGCAAGAGGTCTTATCTCGTCCATACGTCTGCCGTCAACACGCTTTTTGTCAACGAGAAGCCAACGGCGAACGATCTTCTTCTGTATCTTATAGATAAGCTCGGGAAGAATTACCTTGATGTCGGGATATTTTTCCTCGAAGGTTGCAACGATATCGTCCATAATAGGCTGCATTTTCGCATCTCTTACGGTCTTATCGTCGGTATCGAGAGCTTCCATTACGCGCTCTTCGCAGTATGCGAATATCTCATCGAACATATCGTGATCAAGCTCACCCGATGCGTAAGCAAACTTAGGCTTTCCGATTTCGGCAACTATACCGTTGATGAAATCAACGATGCCCTTGATTTCCTCGTGAGCCTGCATAATAGCGTCATACATAACGTCGTCGGAAACCTCGTTAGCTCCCGCCTCGATCATAACGACCTTCTCTTTGGATGCCGCAACGGTAAGCTCAAGGTCGCTAACCTTACGCTGTGCTGCGGTGGGGTTTACAACGATTTTGCCGTCAACAAGTCCCATAAATACGCCGCCGATAGGACCGTTCCACGGAATGTCGGATATGGAAAGAGCGATAGACGCACCTATCATAGCCGTAATTTCGGGCGAGCAATCGGGGTCAACCGACATAATCGTCAAAAGAAGCGATACGTCGTTACGAAGGTCCTTCGGGAAAAGAGGACGTACGGGACGGTCGATAACACGACCCGCAAGAACAGCTTTTTCGCTCGGCTTACCCTCACGCTTAAGGAATCCACCGGGGATTTTACCTACCGCGTAAAGCTTTTCGTCATAGTCTACAGAAAGAGGAAGGAAATCAATTCCCTCTCTGGGTGCTGCGGATGCGGTTGCACAAGCAAGCACGGTCGTTTCACCGTAGTGAATAAGAGCAGAGCCGTTTGCAAGGCCTGCAACCTTACCGGTTTCAACTACCAAGGGTCTGCCCGCAAGCTCATACTTGTAGACACGGTAGTTATCAAATGTTTTAAAGTTTTCTACCATTTCAGTTCTCCTTTTTTGAGGGCGAACATAGCACTTAAATAAACGCTTCGCCACCGATACATTCGATACAAAACGCATATTTAACTGCTACTTCCGCCGCTCTTTATTTTTTGTTTTTTACATTCGGTTTTTCACAACAAACGGGAACGAAATTTGTCCGTTCCCGTCGTGTGAGGGACGCAGAAAATTACTTTCTGAGTCCGAGTCTCTTGATTATCGCTCTGTATCTTTCGATATCCTTCTTTGCGAGGTAAGCAAGAAGCTGCTTTCTGTGACCAACCATCTTGGAAAGACCTCTCTGAGAATGGAAGTCCTTGGGGTTCTTCTTCATATGCTCGGTAAGGCTATTGATTCTGTTGGTAAGAATAGCTACCTGAACCTCGGGCGAACCTGTGTCGTTCTCATTGATCTTGTACTCCTCGATGAGCGCGGTCTTCGTTTCCTTTGCAATCATTTTTCTTCACCTTTCTTAAGATTATTTATCACAAACCGAGTGCGGTGCGGGTGAAATGCTGATACCACGCAAGGCTATATTGCCAAACGGAGTAGCGCCATACACAGCACACAGTTATAGATTTCCGACACGCCTAAAACAGCGCACGCTATGGTATTATAACACAAAGTTTTCGATTTGTAAATAGTTTTTGAAAATATTTTTTCTAATAACTCTCTAATATTTACGTTAGTATACGATTACCTATATTTATTTGCTGTCATCCGAAAACTTTACTCTTGGCAGATTCCATTTAAAATGGGTTGCCAGAACACGAATCAAAACGACGCTCAAAATGCCCAGAGCAGAGCCGAATATGTCACCTACTACGCCGTCAAGAGCAGCGACACCGACGAGGTAATAAAGCACGGCTCCTATTATTGCGGCAAGCGCGTACACACGCTTGCGAAGGACGAATGGAATATCACCTATGCACACGTCCCTTATCATACCGCCGCCAACCGCGCTCACGACGCCCATTGAAATAGCGAGAAACGCGCTGCCCTCAGGACACACAGCAAGACATATTTTAACACCCGACACGGCAAAAGCACCAAGACCGATGGCGTCTATGTAATTGTTCACGCTTATTATCAAGGCTTCCTTTTCAACGTACAGCCGCTTTAAAGTAAAGGCTATAACGAACAAAAGCGTGGTGGTAATTGCCGCTATTGCCACAAGGTAAATAAGCTCACCGAAAAACAGAGGCGGCAGATTACCTATCAATATATCGCGTATAATTCCACCGCCAAACGCGGTACACAGCGAAAGAAAATAAACTCCGATAATATCCATTTCCTTATCTATTGCCACGATGGCTCCGGATATGGTAAATGAAATTATACCGAGAACCTCTACGACGAGTAAAATTACGTCAAGCTCCATAACAACCGCCTCATATTTTTTCAAGGAGTGCCGCGAGCGCCTTGGCTCTATGGCTGATCGCATTTTTTTCCTCGTCGCTCATCTCGGCAACCGTGCGGCTCTCGCCGTCGGGCACGAAAAGCGGATCGTAGCCGAAGCCGCGAATACCCCTTGGCGAGTCGGTAATAGAGCCGTACATATATCCCATAGCACCAACCGTTTTCCCGTCGGGATAGACGAGTGCCATAGCGCAGGCGTAGTGGGCCGCTCTGTTAGTATTTCCCGAAAGCTTTTCCAGAACGAGCCTGTTGTTATCCTCGTCATTCCCGTGAACGCCCGAAAATCTCGCGCTGTAAATACCCGGTGCGCCATCGAGCGCATCTATACAAATTCCGCTGTCGTCAGCAAGCGCGCACGCGCCCGAAAGCTCGGCAATCTCGCGAGCCTTCTTCTCGGCGTTTTCCATAAACGTCCTTCCGTCTTCAACCGTTTCGTGTTCAATTCCCGCCTCGCGAAGCGAAGCTATTTCCTCAAATTTGCCGCCGAGTATTTTTTTGATTTCGTATATCTTATGTTTGTTATTAGAAGCGATTATAAGTTTCATACAGCACCTTTTGAAATGTTTTGTTTGCATTTTATGCGTTTTTTAATTTAAGACCTATTGCTAAACGCGCAATAGGTCTTAATAATTTTTAGAACAATCCGGTTATTTTTCCGTTTTCGTCAACGTCTATTTTTTCGGCAGCCGGAGCCTTTGGAAGTCCGGGCATAGTCATTATATCGCCCGTAAGAACTACTACGAATCCCGCGCCCGCAGAAACCTTTACGTTCTTAACGCTTACCTTAAAGCCGCACGGCGCGCCGAGCCTCGTCGGGTCGTCGGAGGAGGAATACTGCGTTTTCGCAATGCACACCGGTACCTTGTCAAAGCCGAGCGAGCTGAGTGCCGCTATCTGCTTTTTAGCCTGTGCAGAGAGGATAATACCCTCGCCGCCGTACACCTTTTTAACGACCGCTTCAATCTTTTCCTCTATCGTCGTATCAAGCTCGTATGCGAACTTGAAATCGGGTGTTTCGCACTCACAAAGTCGTACCACCTCGCGCGCAAGCTCTACACCGCCCTCGCCGCCGTTTGCCCAAACGGTAGAAAGAACTACGTTTACGCCAAGCTCACGGCATTTGTCAATAATGAACTGTATTTCAGCGTCGGTATCGGTGGGGAATCTGTTAACGGCTACAACCGACGGCAATCCGTATACGTTTTTAATATTTGAAACGTGCTTGAGAAGGTTGGGAATTCCGCGCTCAAGTGCGGGAATATTTTCTTCCGCAAGCTCACCCTTTGCAAGACCGCCGTGCATTTTCAGCGCTCTTACCGTCGCTACGATAACTACGGCAGAGGGTGTAAGACCTGCCATACGGCATTTAATATCGAGGAATTTCTCAGCACCGAGATCAGCGCCAAAGCCCGCCTCGGTTATGGCGTAATCAGCCATTTTCATAGCCGTTCTCGTTGCGATAACAGAGTTACAGCCGTGCGCTATATTTGCGAAAGGACCGCCGTGAACGAACGCGGGAGTTCCTTCAAGCGTTTGAACAAGATTAGGCTTCAAGGCATCCTTGAGAAGTGCGGTCATAGCACCCTCAGCCTTCAAATCGCCCGCAGTTATCGGGCGCTCGTCGTAGGTGTAGCCTACGATAATTCTCGCAAGACGAGCCTTGAGGTCGGAAAGCGAGCTTGCAAGGCAAAGCACAGCCATAATTTCGGAGGCAACGGTTATATCGTATCCGTCCTCGCGAGGAACTCCGTTAACTCTGCCGCCAAGACCGTCGGTAACGTAGCGAAGCTGTCTGTCGTTCATATCAACGCATCTTTTCCAGGTTATGCGTCTTGGGTCAATTCCGAGAGAATTACCCTGATAGATATGATTATCAAGCATTGCGGCAAGGAGATTGTTCGCCGCGCCGATTGCGTGAAAATCGCCGGTGAAATGAAGATTTATATCCTCCATCGGTATAACCTGTGCATATCCGCCGCCGGCAGCACCGCCCTTTATTCCGAAAACGGGGCCGAGCGATGGCTCGCGAAGCGCTACCGCAACTTTTTTCCCTATCTTCTTCATTCCGTCAGCAAGACCTATCGTGGTCGTGGTTTTACCCTCACCGGCAGGAGTCGGAGTTATCGCCGTAACGAGTACGAGCTTTCCGTCGGGCTTATCCTTCGCATCCGAAAGAAGCGAGAGGTCTATTTTCGCCTTATTTCTTCCGTAAAGCTCTATATATTTCTCATCAACACCCGCAGCACTTGCTATTTCGAGTATATGGCGCGGAGTGGCAGACTGAGCAATTTCGATATCGGTCATCATAGATATAATCTCCTTTAAAAACGTGGCAAAATATTTTATATAATGATTATACAATAAGTTTTTGGCAAAGTCAATAAACCTTGTATAAAAAGACTATTTTTTATTTTTGGTATGAAAATCCAAAAAAGCACTTGACAATCTAAAAAAATAGTTATATAATATGTTGTGCGACTTTGGGATAATAGCCTAAACTATGCCCAAATGAAGCAAACGCCATCCTGCGATGGCCGGAGGAGGTATCTTGTGAAGCTTGATTTACGACCGCTGCTTGCGGGTGATAGGCTTTTGGCTTTTGATTACGAATTGCCGCTTGATACCGAGGACGCAGACGTTTCGGCAACTCTTAGCGGAGTACGTTTTCCTTCTCCCATGAAGGTTTCGGGTGATATTACCAATACCGCCGGTTATATGAGAATGAGTCTTACCTTCACTGTGGACTACCAAACACAGTGTGCACGTTGCCTTGCTCTCATCGACGGTACTTTCACAAGAAGCCTTGAGAAAACGGTCGCCCCGAAGGATTTGCTTGGAGATCTGAATGAATATAAGCTCGACGATTACGCGATTATCGAGGACGGATTTCTCGATATGGACGAGCATCTTATCGAGGAGCTTGAGGTGGAGTTCCCTATGCGGCATTTGTGCTGCGAGGATTGCCTCGGTCTTTGTCAAAGATGCGGTAAAAATCTTAACGAGGGCAAATGTAGCTGTATGGAGGACGAGATAGACCCCAGGCTCGAGCCGCTTCGTAAGATTTTTGAGCAAATGAAAAAAGAAAATAAATAAAAGAGATACAGCGAGTTTATCTCGCAAAGTGGAGGTAATCAACAATGGCAGTACCGAAGAGAAAAGTTTCTCATTCCAGAAAGATGAAAAGACGCACTACCGTTTGGAAGCTCGAGGAGCCTACCAATATCGTAAAGTGCCCTCA
>JAZNFU010000069.1:0-2519 GCA_045576135.1 Eubacteriales bacterium | reverse complement strand
TACTCGACGAGCCGAGCATAGGACTTCATCAACGCGATAATACGAAGCTTATAGATACCCTTAAAAATTTGCGCAATCTCGGTAACAGTGTTATCGTCGTTGAGCACGACGAGGACACGATGCGCTCGGCGGATTATATCGTCGATATCGGACCCGGCGCGGGCATACACGGCGGTGAGGTCGTAGCCGTCGGTACTCCGGACGAGGTAGCGATGTGCGAAAATTCCATAACCGGAAGATATCTTGCGGGCAAGGAAAAAATCGAAATTCCCAAAAGCAGAAGACGCGGAAACGGCGAATTTTTGCGTATTATCGGCGCTAGAGAAAACAATCTTAAGAGCATAAACGTAGATATACCTCTCGGTTGCTTCGTTGCCGTGACCGGCGTTTCGGGAAGCGGAAAATCCTCGCTGATAAATTCCGTGCTTTACAGAACGCTCGCGCGTGATCTCAACCGCGCCGTCACCTATCCCGGCGAGGTCGAGCGAATAGAGGGGCTTGAGCATCTTGATAAGGTGATAGCTATTGACCAAAGCCCCATCGGAAGAACGCCGCGCTCTAATCCCGCGACCTATACGGGCGTGTTTACCGATATAAGAAATTTGTTTGCAAAAACCAAGGATGCAAGAGCGAAGGGCTACGATGCGGGCAGATTTTCATTCAACGTGCGCGGCGGCAGATGCGAGGCGTGTGAGGGCGACGGAGTCAAATGTATAGAAATGAATTTTTTGCCCGACGTCTACGTCAAATGCGACGTCTGCGGCGGAAAAAGGTACAACAGAGATACGCTTGACGTAAGGTATAAGGGTAAAAACATATACGACGTTCTTGAAATGTCGGTAGAGGAGGGAATGTATTTCTTCGAGGATTTGCCTCAGCTTCACAAAAAGCTTAAAACTCTTTTCGACGTAGGACTCGGATATATAAAAATAGGACAGTCCTCGACTACTCTGTCCGGCGGCGAGGCGCAAAGGGTTAAGCTCGCAACCGAGCTTGCGAAGCGCTCTACGGGTAAAACGATATATATTCTTGACGAGCCGACGACCGGACTTCATACCGCCGACGTAGCGAGGCTGGTTGCGATACTTCAGCGGCTTGCCGATGCGGGCAATACGCTCGTGGTTATCGAGCACAATCTCGACCTTATAAAAACGGCTGACTATATAATCGACCTCGGTCCGCTTGGCGGCGACGGCGGCGGTACGGTGGTTGCTACCGGAACACCCGAGCAGGTTGCAGCCTGCGACGGCTCGTTCACAGGCGAATTTTTGAAAGAAAAACTCGGCTTGTAAGGCTTTCACAATTTTAGGCTATAGAATGGAGTGCTGTTATGTATTACGGAAATATCAAGAAAAACGATATCGCAAACGGAGAAGGCGTTCGCACCTCGCTCTTTGTCAGCGGGTGCAGAAACGCTTGTAAAAATTGCTTCAATAGGGAAACCTGGGCGTTTGACTACGGTGAGCCGTATACCGACGAGGTTGAGCGGGAGCTGCTTGACAGCTGTCAGGGCTCGTATAACAGAGGTCTTACGGTGCTCGGCGGAGAACCGATGGAGCCGGAAAACCAAAGAGTGCTCCTGCCGCTTCTTAAAAAATTCAAGGAGCGTTATCCGGATAAAACGATATGGCTGTACACGGGTAATCTGTACGAGGAGCTGACTTGCGGCGTCGGCAACCACTATAAGTGTATAGAGGTTACCGCCGAGCTTCTTTCATACGTTGATATACTCGTCGACGGCAGATATGTAGAGGAAAAGAAGAGCCTTGGACTTCGCTTCCGCGGCTCGTCAAACCAACGAGTTATTGATATGAACAAAACGCGCGAACGTGGAAGTGTTGTAATTTGGGAGGGCTGCAAAGAAGATAAAAAATACAACAAAATGTAAATAAAAATAGTCATATTGAGGTGTATTATGCAGGTAAAAATTAAAAAACTTGATGAAAAAGCAATAGTCCCCATGTATGGAACGGAGTATTCCGCAGGCGCTGATCTTTACTGTCTTCCGGGCGCTGATATAACGGTTATGCCGCACGAAACGACGCTTGTACATACGGGTATTGCGCTTGAAATTCCCGAGGGGTACGCAGGATTTATATACGCCAGAAGCGGACTTGCGTCCAAGCGCTCGCTTGCTCCCGCCAACAAGGTAGGCGTAATAGACGCCGACTATCGCGGCGAGGTTATGGTTGCGCTTCATAACCACTCGGATAAGCCGCAAACCGTATCATCGGGCGAGCGTGTAGCTCAGCTTGTAATCGCCCCCTTCCTTAAGGCTGAGTTTGAAATCGCAGATGAGCTTTCGGATACCGTACGCGGCGCGGGCGGCTTCGGCTCTACGGGTAAGAAATAAAACCGAATACTCCACGGTGCGTGTGCTGTAAGCGACGCGAAGTGGTGAGGCTCTGTGCGACTACTCGCATTTGCCGGGTACAGACGCCGTCGAGGTTGAAATGAAAAAACAATAAACAAGGGGCTGTCGCATTTAGGCAGAACCGAATAAAAAACGGCAGAAACAT
>JAZNFU010000068.1:0-1675 GCA_045576135.1 Eubacteriales bacterium | reverse complement strand
CGTACTCAAGCATACCCGCGTAAAGAACGTCGGGGGTTCTGACTCTATTGAACTTATCGAAGCTCGCACCCTCCTCAAACGCCTTGGAAATTTCGATGGAACGGTCGCCGCGGAAGTTAAAGAATATCACGCTGTCACCGTCGTTTACCGTACCGACGGGCTTGCCGTCCTTTGCGATAACGAAGGGAGGAAGGTCCTGGTCAATAACGCCAAGCTCGCTTCTGTACGCAGTAATAGCCGCCTCGGCGCTTTCAAAGAATCTTCCCTCTCCAAGAACGTGGGTGCGCCAACCGGCTTCAACCATCGCCCAGTTTGCCTCGTATCTGTCCATAGTTATTTGCATTCTGCCGCCGCCCGACGCGATAGCTATATCAAAATCAGCCGAGCGAAGCGTAGAAAGATACTCCTCAAACGGAAGAACGTAATCGAGCGCACTCGTTTCGCCGACGTCACGGCCGTCAAGAAGGATATGAACTCGAACGCGCGACACGCCGTCAGCCTTTGCGTGCTCGATAAGAGCTTTGAGGTGGTCAATGTGCGAGTGGACGTTTCCGTCCGAGAACAGACCGACGAAATGGAGCGTCGTTGCGTTTTTCTTAACACCCCCAACGAGCGTGCCCCACGTTTTTGAAGCAAAGAGCTTTCCTGTTTCTATCGACTGAGAAACGAGCTTTGCGCCCTGTGCAAACACCTGTCCCGAGCCGAGCGCGTTATGTCCGACCTCGGAGTTGCCCATATCGTCGTCCGAGGGCAGACCGACAGCCGTTCCGTGCGCCTTTATCGCGAGGGTCGGGTAATCCCTCATAAGTCTGTCAAGAGTAGGAGTGTTTGCAGCCGCAACCGCGTTTGCACCGTTGTTAGCCGCCATGCCGACACCGTCCATTACTATCGTAAGAAGCGGACCGCGTACTCCGGAAAATTTCTTGGATTTTTCAAGCTGTGCCATAGTGTAAACCTTTCAATTCAATATATAATGTAAAATGTAGTAAACCGCGTTTTTTGCTTTCCGATATATCAAACATCGGCGTCGTTTATATAAAGATGTCCGTTCTCGGTTATGAATTTCTTTCGCTCCGCCAGAGCGTCACCGAGGAGCACGTCGAACATTTTCGCCGTCTTTTCGGCATCGGTGGGAGTTACGGCGATAAGCCTTCTCGTCTGCGGACACATCGTGGTGCGCCACATCATATCAGGCTCGTTTTCACCGAGTCCCTTCGAACGCTGGAGCGTATATTTTTTGCCGCCGAGCTTTGAGATTATATCGATTTTTTCCTGCTCGTTGTAGGCAAAATAGGTTTCATTTCCCGAGGTTATCTCAAACAGAGGCGACTCGGCAATGAAAATCTTGTTTCGCTCGATAAGAGTCGGCAAGAGTCTGTAAAACATCGTAAGAAGCAGAGTTCTTATCTGGAAGCCGTCCTCGTCGGCATCCGTACAGATTATTATCTTATTCCATTTGAGAAGATTGTAGTCAAAGGTCGCAAGCTCGCCGGGCTTCTTGGTTTTTACCTCAACACCGCAGCCTATAACCTTGAGCAAATCGACTATTATATCGCTCGCGAATATCTTATCGTAGGTGCTTTTCATACAGTTGAGCGTTTTTCCTCTGACGGGTATTATCGCCTGGAAATCCGCGTTTCTTCCGAGCTTAAAGTCGGAGGCCAAGCGGTCTTAG
>JAZNFU010000067.1:0-3464 GCA_045576135.1 Eubacteriales bacterium | reverse complement strand
TCCATTCCCTCACGGAAAACGGATATAACCTGCTCACTCTCGCCCTTTCTCATAAGGCCGTGATTAACGTGTACGCACACAAGCTGCTTTCCTATCGCCTTAATAAGTAGTGCTGCAACTACAGAGCTGTCAACACCGCCCGAAAGCGCAAGAAGCACACGCTTATCTCCAACCTGCTCTCTTACAAGCTTCACCTGCTCGTCGATAAATTTTTCGGCAAGCTCCTTTGTTGTTATACGTTCCATATTATCCGGTCTTTTGTTTGCGTTCATAAAACCACTCCGTTCGTTTGAGATTTATTTTTAAAATAATTTTACTTTTATAGAATAAATTATACATCAAAATATTATCGATTACAAGATATTTTTCAACATTTTTTAGTATTTTTAATAAACTGAAACTAAGTGCTTTTTTGAAGCAAATAAAAACGGAGGAATTTTTATGCTCGTAACGAAGCCATATCGGCGAGAGCTTGCCGTCGCGTACGCATCGAAATACGCCTTTTCACAAAATCCGCTGTTCGCAAATTTTGCCGAAATCGGCGGCAACTGTACGAATTTCGCATCCCAGTGCGTGTACGCCGGCTCTTGCAAAATGAATTATACGAAAACGTTCGGATGGTACTATATTTCGCTCAACGAGCGCTCGCCGTCGTGGACGGGAGTGGAGTATTTTTATAACTTTATGACGAGTAACGGCGGCGTCGGGCCGTACGGAAGAGCTGCCTCGGCTGACGAGGTTGAAATAGGCGACATAGTACAGCTCGCAAAGGCGGACGGTGACTTTTATCACACGCTTATCGTCGTCGGCTTCGACGGCGAGGAAATTCTCGTTGCCGCACAAACAAACGACGCCTACGGCAAGCCGCTGTCAGAGTACGAATACGACATATCCCGATTTATCAAAATAGAGGGAGTGAGATTTGAGGCTTTGCCCGAGGAGGATTGCTTTGACGCGGTGTATAACGGTATCGCAATAATACAGGGCGGCGGCGGAGCAGCCGTAAGCCCGGAGGGACAAACGCCGCCCGAACCGAGCGCACCGCCGAGCACGGAGGACTCTGACCCCGCGCCGACTCCTACGCCGACACCCGAACCGAGCCAACAGCTCACGCCCGAGCAGGCTCCGACTCCCGAACCAAGCCCCTCGCCAACGTCCGAAACAACGCCTACGCCGACACCCGAACCGAGCCAACAGCCCACGCCCGAGCAGGCTCCGACTCCCGATTCGAGTCAACAGCCGCCCTCGCCGCAGACGTCGTAGAGTGCCAAAGAAGCTCGATAGGGCACCGATTGAGAGCGCGGGATAAAATTCGTTCGTAATAAAAATCTCCGCTTTTGCGAAGTCGGGAGAAGCTTCTCAAAATCACTCAAGCGGAGATTTTTGATTTTGGGTTTTGACGGGGACACCCGGCTTTCGTCGAGCGGCTTTTATTCTCCGCTCGCTTCGGGGACAAATTGAACCGAAACCACCGAAGCGCGCGGAAGCTTTATCTCCGCCGTGGCGTCACAGCGCGAGCATTTCGGAGATATGAAATCCGGGTTTTCAGGGCTGTTCGCGTCGTTTATGCTATCCGAGCATAGCAGAGTAATCTTTGCCTCGGCGTACTGCTTTGCGAGGTCGCCCCCAAGCGAAATCAGCTTGTCCTCACGGGCGGAAAGGTTTGCCAAGGTTACGAGCACGCTGCCGTTTTTAACGGATGCCGATACGGATATCTGCCCGTCGGGGCAGACCGATTTTATTAGGCTCGCGCCGCCGTGCTCGCGATACATATCGAAAACGTGATAGTTGGGCGTCGTGATACACTTTTCCCCGTCGGTGAGAAAGAGCGAGGAAAGACAGTTGGTAAGCTGTGCTACGTTTGCCATTTCGACCGTTTTTGCGTGGTTGTTGAAAATATTGAGTGCAAGCGCCGAGGTGATGGCGTCACGCATAGTAACCTGCTGTCTGAAAAGCTGATTTTTCGCCTTTGCCTCGTGCGTCGGGGAATACATAGCGCCCCATTCGTCGACGTAAATGCGGATTTTTTGCGAAAGGCTGCTATCCTCTATAATCTTTTCAAGCCTTGTAAGCTGCTCCTCAAGCGCAAGCGCGGATTTTACCGTTTTATCCCACTCGTCTTCGGAAAATCCGACGTCGCCCTCGCCGCTGAAATAGTAGTGGAAAGACGCGCCGTCGACCGCGGGCGGTGTTCCGTATTCTTCCTTTAAGCCGTCGAAGAATATTCTTGCCCACTCGTCGCTGTGAAAATTAGCCGCGCCCGCAACGAGCTTAGCCTCCTTTGCACAGCTTCTGACTATCGAAGAAAATCTTCTGTATTCATACGCGTATTGCTCGGCAGCCATCGTTCCGCCGCCGCCCCAGTTCTCGTTTCCGATACCGAAATATTTGATGCCGAACGGCTCGGGTGAGCCGTTTTTTTCGCGCAGCCCGGCGAGCGTCGTGCTGCCGCGCGGTGAATTACAGTAATCGATAAGGTCCTTTGCATCGAGTGCGGTTGCCGAGGTTACGTTAATTGCAATATACGGCTCCGCGCCGACAAGGCGGCAGAAGCTGACGAACTCGTGAAGACCGAACTCGTTGGTTTCGTAGCTGCCGTCCCACGAGGTCCAATAGCTCGTTTTCGTGGGGCGGTTCTCGCCGATGCCGTCGCGCCAATCGTAAGCTTCAACGAAGCAGCCGCCGGGCCAACGTATAACGGGGGGCGAAAGCCTTTTTAATTTCTCAACGAGGGCGGCTCTGATACCGTTTATATTTTCGGTTTTTGAATCGCGCCCAACCCAAATTCCGTCGTAAATTACACCCCCCACGTGCTCGGCAAAGTGTCCGTATATAAGCGGAGAAATTTCGGTCGTCTGAGCGTTGGGGTATAGCTTTATTTCAACCTTTTTCATAAAAATCCATCCTTGAAATCATTTTTCCGCACCCAAGCGTGATTGATTTTACGTCCGAGGAAATAATCACCTGCGCTCTGCCAAAGAATGCGCGAATGGCGTTGGCTTTTTCGTTATGATGCGAATTCGGGTCGCCGTTTCCGACACCGAGAATTTTGCCGCCTTCAAGCTTTATGCGCATCTTTTTGTTAAAATTGTAAACTAAAGCTCCCATTTCGTCGGTGACGGCGATATTTATAATTCTTGACGTTGGGTTGTCGGTGCGAGGGGTTGCGTCATCTATAACGATGCTTTTTGCCTCGCCGAAGCTCGAAATCGAATCAAAGGCTTCGCCGTGTTCTCCGCTTGCCCTGACGGTAAGCGTGCCCGGCTCGTAACGTATCTGCCACCTCGCGCGGCAAAGCTCAACCTCGCGCGTACCGAGCGAGCGTCCGTTCAAAAACAGCTCGGCAGACGTACCGTTTGTGAAAGCGGTGACGGTAATTTGCTCGCCGCGCTTGAGCTTTTTTCTCGGCAGCAGGTGCACGAAAGGCTTATCCGAGTAGTACGCGCGAAGAAGATACGCCGTGT
>JAZNFU010000066.1:0-9709 GCA_045576135.1 Eubacteriales bacterium | reverse complement strand
GGCACAGGATCCCATGGGCAGAGTTGCCTGCGAAACCTGCTGCACAACAGGTATGGTTCTCGTTATGGGTGAAATCACAACAACAGCAGATGTTGATATTCCCAAAATCGTAAGAGAAGTTGTTAACGATATCGGTTATAACAATGCCGAATACGGCTTTGACTGCAACACATGTGCTGTTATGACCGCTCTCGACAAGCAGTCGGGCGATATCGCAATGGGCGTTGACAGACTCGGTGCAGGCGACCAGGGCATGATGTTCGGCTTTGCCTGCGACGAAACCCCCGAGCTTATGCCGCTTCCCATTTCGCTTGCTCACAAGCTTGCCAAAAAGCTTACCGAGGTAAGAAAGTCGGGAAAGCTCTCCTATCTTCGTCCCGACGGAAAAACGCAGGTTACGGTTGAGTACGTAGACGGCGTGCCCTCGCGTATAGATACCATAGTTATATCCTCGCAGCACAGCGCGGAAATAGACAACGCCACCATTCGCAAGGATATAATAGAAAACGTCATTTTCCCCGTGGTTCCCAAATCTCTTATGGACGGCAAGGTTAATATTTTCGTTAACCCCACCGGCAGATTCGTTATCGGCGGACCGCAGGGTGATACCGGTCTTACCGGAAGAAAGATTATCGTTGATACATACGGCGGATATTCTCGCCACGGCGGCGGCGCATTCTCCGGTAAGGATCCGACGAAGGTTGACAGAAGCGCATCCTACGCCGCAAGATACGTTGCAAAGAATATAGTTGCCGCAGGTCTTGCCGATAAGTGCGAGGTACAGATTGCATACGCTATCGGCGTTGCAAAGCCCGTGTCGGTTATGATTGATACCTTCGGTACGGCAAAGGTTGACGAGGAGCTTATTTCCGCAGCCGTTGATAAGCTCGTGGACCTTCGCCCTGCCGCAGTTATCCGCAAATTCGACCTCAGACGTCCGATATATAAAGAGCTTGCCGCATACGGTCATATGGGCAGAGAAGAGCTTGGCGTTAAATGGGAAATAGTTGACATCGCCGATGAGCTTCGTGCGCTTTGCGGCTTGTAATAATCGCTTTGATACTGCCGAGCGATTTTTCAAAAATCGGTCTTGAAACGATAAAAATGCGTTGAAAAGCGTTGTGTGAAAAAAACGCAAAATTAAATTGAATAACAAAGAAATAGGAGCGTAAAGAATGAACTTTACGCTCCTAAAAATATTTCTGCCGTGGTTTTTGTAGAAAAATTGCAAAATAGTGCAATTTGCGTTTTGGAAAAACCACGAAGACTAAATTACAAGTCGATATTTCTTCTTGCAAATCCCTTGCAGATTTCGTTGATTTCGCACTCCGGCTTCAGACCGCTCGTAGCATCAGCCTCAAAGAGCGACACCGCCGCGGCACCCGACGCAAATTCGAGGATTTCCTTATCCGAGCGTCCGTCGTAAATGCCTATGAGCGCACCGGCGCAGAAGGCGTCACCCGCACCCGTCGTGCCCTTGATTGTACTTGAGGGAATGTCGTATGATGCAACGACCGTAACACCCTCCATCGAAGCGGCAATAGCATACTTCGGCATATGGATAATTACCTTTTCACGAACGCCAAGCTCAAGAAGCTTTTTTGCTATCGTAGGCATATTTTCGTCGGTAGGCTCGATGCCCGCAAGCTTTCCTGCCTCAAGCTCGTTAATTATGAGATAATCGGTGTAGGGCAGTGCGGGAAGAACAATGCTGTATCTGTCGGAGTTCTCGCTAACGAGGTCGATGGAGGTTTTGATTCCGCACTTCGTAGCCGCATCGAGTATTTTTATTCCGTCACCCTCGTCGATTTTTTTGAGAAGCAGGAAATAGCCAAGATGCAATATTCTTGAATTAAGCTTGGTAAAATCTACGTCCTCAGCACCGAAAGCGTCCGCAGCACCGGGATAGTTGAAGAAGGTGCGCTGTCCGCCAACGATACTCATAACGTCCGTAAAGCTCGTAAGCTCATCCTTCATAGCTACGAGAAGTGACGTATCAACCTTATTATCGTTGAGGTATTTAATTATAAATTTACCCTCACCGTCGTCGCCTATGCGGCCAAGCGCCGTAACGTCTATATCCTCGCGCATACGCTTGATATCACACGCAACGTTGGGAACACAGCCGCCGACCGAGTATTTAACGGAAGATATTTTAGCAAGCTCGCCGATAGGTGGATATGCGGGTATCTCGTTAATTTTGTCGAGGATAACGCTGCCTGCGATAGCTATACCTTTACGCTCTGCCATATTAGTTGCACTCCGCAAGAAGAGGACCGGCAAGCTCGGAAAGGAAGAACAGACGTCCCGCAAGAGTGGGGATGTAAGAGGAGGTTATCCAAGGAGTTTTGCCGTGACGAAGAGTCATCCAAAGCGACATACCCTGCCACTGCATTCCGCGGCCGAGAGTACCGTCAGCACCGCCGATAGCGTAGTCAGCCTGAAGGAAAAGACCGGGTCCTATGGTGTTAGCTCTGCAGGGAACGAGAGTGGATCTCGACTTGAAGCTGGTAAGAGCGTTCTGCTCAACGGTAAGCGGATGAATCTTAGCAGCGATTCTGTAAGGAGCTGCTTCCCATTCTGCAGCGCTTGCATAGTCAGCCGCAAAGGTAGGCTCCCAGAATGCGATGTGGCACATTCTGCCTATACCGTAAACGAGAACGAGCTTTGCGCCCTCAGCCTTGAGAGCCGCGATCTTCTCGGGGTAGGTAGGAAGATTGGTCTTAGTTGCGAAGTTTCTCTGGTTCTTCGGAACGGTGTACTCACCAAGGGGATTGAAGAGTGCGTTTTCCATAGCATACTGGAAAGCACCGCTGTTATCGGGAGCGAGAGTATTACCCTCGGAATCAGCCCACTCGTCCATATTGAAGGTGTAAACGTGCTCGCAGGATACCTTCCACTCTCTGAGGAAGTATACTACCCACTTGTACATACCCATAGGTCCGACGGGGAGTATGAAAGCGATTTTTTCGCCGCGCTCCTTAGCGAGCTTTATCTGCATAGCAATTTCGTGACCCATATAGGTTTCGAATTCTCCGAGAGAATTACACATAACGGGTGTGAAATCCTTGTTCCAGAAATCCTGGCGCTCGGTTATTTTCTCGGGAGCATCGATGCAAGCGTCGATCTTGTCAAAGTCCCATCCTGCAGGATAGAAGCCCTCAAGTGCACTGCCTTTTACTGTAGAATTGAAGTTCATTTTTTTTAGTTCCTTTCTAAAATAAATTTATTTTCTAATAATTTTTTAATTAAATGTCGGTTTTCTTACGATTACCCTTAATGCTCCATTCAAGCTGGAACGAGGCGAGATAATGGTCCAAATATTTTTCCGTGTATATCTCGGTTTTGTTCAAATAATCCTGAAACTCGTCGAATGCGAGGCTCGCGTTTTTTTCATCGCCAAGCGCCTTGTAGGCGGCAGCCGCAGCGAGCATGGTGCAATACAAAGCGTGCATTTCAAGTATTCTCACCGAAGCGGTCTTTATTCTGTCGACTGAGTTATAATGTTCAAGTATAAGCCTTTTACCGCCCTCAACTACTTCTTTTACACGGCTTAACTTTTTCGCTCTTTTGGGGTTGTAGTAGAGCGATACTGTTTCGTCAATAGATTCTTCACCTTCGAGGTATTTATCTCCAAAGCACTCGGCAATGTCGTATAAATAATCTATGAATTTGACGTAATCTTCGCCGAAAGCGCAGATGAAATATTCCGTTAAAAGCTCCTCGTAGGTAAGTGAGGTGTCGTAAAGCTTTCTTGCGAAAAGGTAAAAGGCAAATCCTGTGGGGAATGTTGAGCGCTGGCTACCGCAGGCGATAAGACCGTTAAATCCGTTAGCCTCGTACGCCTCGATATCCTCGTTAATACGCTTTGCAAGCAAAAGACCTGACGGCTCGAAGAGCTGATGCTTCCAGAAATGATATTCGTAGCACAAATAAGCGCCGTCGTAAACCCGCTTCCATTCCTTGATATGAGACATATACTCGTCAAGCGTTGGCGGCATAGCTATATGATTTCTTACGTATGGCTTGAGTTCTATCTCTTTATCGGTTAGAGTTTCGGTGTAGCTTCTCGATATCGGGCAGAGCATAAGCGCAAATCTGTCGGGATTTACGAGCTTTTCACTCTTTGGCGCCCAGGTTGTTTCGGTATACGAGCAGAATACAATTTTGGTATCGAGTCCTCTTTCGGTAAACAGAGCATCAATATCGTTCAAAAACGTGATGTACCAATCGGAAACGCCCTTTTTAACGCATCCTTCGCATTCACAATGGTTGTTGTATCCGTCACCGAGCCAAACGTGCAGATATTCTACGTTGAGGTGGTTTTGCGCATAGTCTGCAATTGCCTCTGCCGCTTTTTTTCTTGCTACGGGCGAGGACATACAGAACTGCGTATTAAGCGGAACGCCGCCAAATAGCCGTCTTTTTCCGTCGAGCTGCGCCAAATACTGTCTTGCGTCCTCGGAAATTTTCGATTCGTCTATTTTGTCCCAGCCTGCAGTCGGATCCACGCCAAAGGGAGCAACGGTCCAACCGTGTCCGACGTCGTGAAATTGAAGTCCTCTTTTTGCTATCTCGGTCTCGCACGCCGTCTTCCATTGAAGCACAGCATCGTTGGACAGTGGCTCTGCGGCTCTTTTTGCATTGTTTCTATGCTCGTAATATCGTCCGTAGAATACTGTCGGTATAAGAAATTGCATCTGAAAGAGATTCATACCGATCTTGGGGATAAACTCTATGGTATCAAGGAGCATTTGCTGGGTGCAAGCACCCTCAATGCAAGAGCCTCTGTATCTCATAGACGGCTTGTAGCGGTATTTCACCGAAGCAAGCTTTTTTTGAGGTATATATTCACCGTCTGTACCGGGAAAAAGCCAGCGGCATCCGTTCTGACGCAAAAACTCGTAAACCGAGAGCAAAACCGAACGGGGATTGTCACCTGCGATAATACCGCCGTTTCCGTCTGCGTCTATGTAGAGTATATCGTCAAACCGTGTATCCTTTACGTCGGATACATCAAGATCGAAATCTTGCATAAGCCCAAGACGGAAGCCACACTCGGCATTCGGTGCGTAGGATATAGTTATATCGTTACCCGCCGGGTTCATCATACGCAGATATTTCTTTAACTCGTGCGCTGCGTAATCAACCGCTTCGTGCGATGTGATTTTGTTGATCTGAAGCATAAAACCTCCGCTATGATAGGAAAGGATTTTTTTGTGGGTTCGGCAACACGCTTTACATTAGCTAAACACCTCTGCGCAATTGTAGCAGAACTAAAATATTTTTTAAAAAATACTCTTCTTAGAAAATTATATCATTTTACCTCTTGCAATGGAGTGTAAAATCGGGTATAATATTTATAAAATCAGTCAAAGAGGTTTTTTATGAAAGATAATTTTACACGACACGGATTTGAAAAAACCTTTAACGTGGAAAAGCTTATCACGATATTTTATATGGAATTTTCCAAGAACTTCAAGCACGACGGCGAGTGTCACGATTTTTGGGAAATGGTTTACATAGACAAGGGCGAGATGATATGCACCGCCGACAAGAAGCAGTTTATCCTCAAAAGCGGCGAGCTTACCTTCCATAAGCCAAACGAGTTTCACAACCTTGCGAGCAATAACAGCGTAGCGCCAAACGTGAGCATCGTTACCTTTGAGTGCCGCAGCCGTGAGATGAAATTTTTTGAAGGAAAAATATTCAGGCTTAGCAGCGAGGAAAAAACCATACTTTCTATGCTTTTCGCGGAGGGGTGCTCGGCTTATCGGCTTGCGGATGATAAAAATCCGCTTTTACAGAAGCTTGAGCGGCTTGAAGAAGCGCCTATAGGAAGCAGTCAGATGACGAAAAACCTGCTTGAAATATTGCTCGTCAAGCTCAGAAGAAATAAGGAAATGCTGACCAAAAGTATGCGACGCAGCTACAAGATAGGCGATATGGATATTCCTTACGAGGTGAAGCGTATACTTGATTTTTTAGGCGAGCGCGTTTACGGCAGATGCAGTATATCCGACGTGGCAAAGCACTTCGGAAAAAGCGAGAGTGCTATAAAAACGCTTTTCTCGACCTACCGTGGCGGCGGAATTATGAAATATTACGTGACGCTAAAAATTGAGGAATCGAAACGCCTTATCCGTGAGGGTAAATACAATATGACGCAGATAGCCGACCTGCTTGGATTCGATAATCCGCAGTATTTTTCAAAATGCTTCCGTCTTTATACGAATATGAGTCCAAGCGAGTACAAGCTCTCAATAATAAACTGATTTTCGGGAGGTGACAGAATTGAACAGCAAAGAAATTTTAAACGGTGTTATAGAAAACGTGGTTTTTCATAACGATGAAAACGATTACACCGTCCTTGAAATATCGGATGTGGACAGCAATCTTATAACCGCAGTCGGATCAATTCCGATACCTCACGAGGGGGAATGCGTAAGGCTTGTCGGAAATTGGGTATATCATAAGGAATTCGGAAAGCAATTTTCGTTTGAGGAATATGAAAAATCACTTCCCGAAGATGTCGACGGAATACTTCAGTATCTATCCTCAAAGGCGGTAAAGGGAGTAGGTCCGGTTACTGCACTCAAAATAGTAAACAAATACGGAAAGGATAGCTTTGACGTTATAGAAAACCATCCCGAGTGGCTTACGGATATCAGCGGAATAACGATGAAAAAGGCGGCGGCCATATCGGTATCCTTCAGAGAGCAAAACGGTGCAAGAGAGGTCGTTATGTTCTGTAAGGATTATATGACGAGCGCCGATTCTATGAAGATATACAAAAGATACGGAAGCTCGGCTGTCGGAATAATTAAGGAAAATCCTTATATAATCTGCAGCGACGAATGCGGCGTGTCCTTTCAGATTGCGGATAATATTGCAAAAAAGCTCGGTCACAGCGAAAGCTCGGAGTTCAGAATTTTATGCGGTGTGGAGCATCTGCTCTCAAGGGCTGCGATATCTATGGGGCATACCTGTTTGCCTTACAACGAGCTGTTATGTGAGGCGTCGAAGCTGCTTGAGATATCCGAGGACGTGATATTTGAGCGCACAGAGGAGCTCTTTGACGCGGGAAAGCTCGCAAAGTACAAAAAAGACGAAGAAACCTATATTATGAGTGTAAGGACGGACAGAGCCGAGAGCTACATAGCCCGTCGGATATTCAAAATATTCGATAAGGCGTACCGCTTTTCAACCGATGACGTAGGATATCTGATAGAGCGCGCTGAGGCAGGCAACGGCATAGAATACGCAGAAATGCAAAGGCGTGCGATATACGAAGCAATGATGTGCGGAGCAATTATAATAACCGGCGGTCCCGGAACGGGCAAGACGACCATTATAAAGGCTTTGTATTCGATTTTCAAGGCGGTGGGTATGAAAGTAGCTCTTGCCGCCCCAACGGGCAGAGCGGCAAAAAGAATGAGCGAGGCGACCTCTGCGGAGGCAAAGACGATACACAGATTGCTTGAAACCGAAAAAACGCGTACGGATGAAAACCGATTTATGAGGAATGACAAAAATCCCATAGACGAGGACGTCGTTATTATAGACGAGGCGTCGATGATAGATCTGTATCTTGCGGAGGCGTTATTGCGTGCCATAAGACGAGGCGGAAGACTGATACTGATAGGCGACGCCGATCAGCTGCCGAGCGTTGGTGCGGGTAATTTGCTTTCCGATCTCATAGCGTCCGAGTGCATACCGACGATAAGGCTTACGGATATATTCCGTCAGTCCAAGGAAAGCCTTATAGTAACGAACGCGCACAGAATAAATAACGGTGAGCAGCCGGTGCTTACGGTCGCGGATAAGGATTTCTTCTTCGTGCGCCGCGATAACGAGGCGGATATATGCGAAACCGTTGCGGCTTTGATATCAGAGCGGCTTCCGAAAACCTATGGAAGCGGTATACGTGAGCGTATACAGGTTATAACACCGTCAAAAAGGGGTGCGGCGGGAGTAGAGGCTATGAACGCACATTTGCAGGAGCGCCTTAATCCGAAGCGACAGTTTAAAAAGGAAAGGTCACGCGGCTCAACCGTTTTTCGCGAGGGCGATAAGGTTATGCAGGTCGTAAACGATTACGACGTTGAGTGGGAAAACGGTAAGCAGACGGGGCATGGAGTCTTTAACGGAGATATAGGCGTAATAGACGAGATAAATGAGAGGGAAGAGTACCTCAAGGTACGATTCGACGATAAGAGCGTCAAGTATAAATACGATATGCTCGACGAGCTGGAGCTGGCGTATGCTATTACCGTTCATAAGAGTCAGGGAAGCGAATATCCCGTTGTAATTTTACCTATGTATTCGTGCGCGCCTCAGCTGATGATGCGAAATTTGTTGTATACTGCCGTAACGCGCGCAAGGGGGATGCTCATACTCGTAGGCAGACCCGACGTTCCCGGCAGAATGGTGGAAAACAACAGACAGATAAACAGATATACTACCTTAAAAAACAGGATTTGCGAATATAGTTAGGGCGTTTTCGTATATTTTTAAAATACACCTTGAAATTTTAGCAAAAGTATTGTATAATTAAATTTAACGAGCGTACGGAGTCTTTTTAAAACCAAAAACGGCTTCGGCGGATTGAAATTCGATGAAAGGGATACGGTATGTTAACGAAAATCGGTCTTGATTTGGGTTATGCCAATATAACTCTTTCCGACGTAACGTCGGGAATTGGCCGAGAGCCTTCGGTTGTGTTGATAGATAAGGATACCCGCCGTATCATTTCGGTCGGAGAATCTGCTATAAACGCACAGGTAAGCACGGGTATTCTGGTTCGTCCTTTTAAAAACGGACTTCTGTTTGACAGCCAGATTACGAGGGGAGTTATAGAAAACGCCTTGAGTCTTGTCAGAGCGAGCGAGAAGGTTCGATGTATAATAGGAGTTCCTGCGGGAATACTGCCTAAGCAGGAGAAGGAAATATTCGAAATGCTTCAGGATGCGGGTGCTGACGAGTGTTACTCGGTAACCAGATCGGTCGCCGCTATAATCGGCGCCGGATACTCTCCGAGTATAAGTGCGGTATCGGTAAACGTAGGCGCGAAGAAAACCGAGGTAGCGGTGCTTTATCGCGGTAAGGTTTATTCAAGCGTCGCGGAAAACGTTGGCGGTGAGGATTTCGATAAGGCGGTAAAGCAGTACATACTTGAGCAGGGTGACGTTAATATATCGTTGCAGGTTGCAAGAGCGATAAAGGAGCATCTTGGCGCTGTATGGAGCGGTAGAGATCCCGAGCCGATAGAAATAGAGGGGACGCTTTCTCTGACGGGTAACCGTGTTAAAATGTCCGTCGGGGCAGAGGATATAGTGGGAGTCTTTGAAGCTCCGCTACATCTTTTGATACATACCGTCGCCGATGCGGTAAAGCGAATACCGTTTGAAATGGTAGAAGAAATATTTGAAAACGGAATTATTCTTACCGGTGGCGGCGCGGAGCTGTTCGGCCTTGATATTATGATGAACAAGGTTCTCGGCATATCGGTCACAAAGCCGGACGGAGCTATCGATTGCGTTGCAAAGGGACTTTCCCGAATAAACAATTTCATTCCCAACCGAATGAGAACGAATAACAAAAATATAACACAACAGCTTTGCAAATATTACGAGGCTAAAAAACAAAAGAAAACGAAAGAGGATTAAATATGAAAAACGTTGATAAATCAAAGAGCATAGGTATGAGG